>JABIME010000376.1 GCA_018654125.1 Candidatus Cloacimonadota bacterium | reverse complement strand
TGTCCTGCAAGAAGTGCAAGCATGTCAAAACTACCAAAGGCATTATATCAATATTATACTAATATGTGCCTAAAATGTGATCATCGCGAAAAATATAATAAATTCTATGAATAGGAGGTCAGGAAAAATGAATGGATGGATGAATAAAATTGTAAAAGTAGACCTCAGTTCTGGCACACAGACAATAATAAATATTGAAGAAGATGTTAGAAGAAAATATATTGGTGGTAGAGGATTAGGTTTAAAATTATATACCGATATATGTTCTGCAGACGTAGATGCACTAAGTGAAGAAAATGCAATTGTGTTTTCTACAGGACCTCTTACCGGAATCATTCAAACAGCAGGACGTTATCAAGTTACTACTCGCTCACCACTAACAAATGCAATTGTTAATTCAAGTTCAGGAGGTTTCTTTGGAGCATTTCTTAAGAAAGCCGGACTTGATGCAATAATTATTACAGGCAGTTCAGATACTCCTATATTCCTGGAAATTACTGAAGATAATATAGAGATAAAGAACGCAGAACATATTTGGGGAAAAGATACACATGAGACTATGAAGATCCTCAAAAGTGAGTCATCCTCAAATATTTCTATAGCCTGCATTGGTCCTGCGGGAGAAAACTTGGTTCCTTATGCTTCAATTATGAATGATAAAGACAGAGCCGCAGGACGTGGTGGTGTTGGAGCTGTTATGGGCTTTAAAAACCTAAAAGCCATTACAGCAAGCGGTAAGAAAGAAATTCCTGTAGATAATCCCGAAAATTTAAAGGAAATGATCTCTACGATAAATACACTAATAGATAAAAATCCGGTAACCGGAAAATCATTACAACTTCTGGGGACATCAGTATTGGTAAATGTGATAAATGCACACGGTATGTATCCCACAGAGAATTTCCAGCGCGGAGTTTTTAATGATGCAGAAGGAACAAGCGGAGAGAAGATCGCTGAAACAATTCTGCAAGGTAGAAGTGCCTGTTTTAAATGCCCAATAGCATGTGGAAGAAAAACCAAAACCAGTAAGCGGGAAGGTGAAGGACCTGAATATGAATCGGTTTGGGCATTTGGTGCACATCTAGGAATTAGTGATCTGGAAACAATAACTGAAGCAAATTATACTTGCAATGAGCTTGGATTAGATACAATAACTGCAGGAAGTACAATCGGTTGTGCGATGGAACTTTATGAAAAAGGAGTTTTCCCAGAAAAACTAGAATGGGGAGATTCTTCCAACCTGGTGAAATATGTTGAGGATATTGCATATAAAAGAGGTGTTGGGAAAGATCTAGCACTTGGTTCAAAAAAACTGGCTGAGAAATATGGAAAACCAGAGCTTGCAATGCAGGTTAAGGGAATGGAATTACCTGCTTACGATCCTCGTGGAGCACAAGGGCAAGCTTTATCTTACGCAACATCAAATAGAGGTGGGTGTCATATGCAGGGTTATCTTATTTCTCCTGAGATTCTTGGATCTCCTGCTTTTATGGATAGATATTCAATTGAAGGTAAAGCTGAGATCGTTGCTTTGTTCCAAGATATTTCTGCTGCAGTAGATTCACTTGTACTTTGCAGATTTTTGCAATTTGCTATCAGCATTGATACATTTAAAGATATACTGAATGTTGTTACAGGATTAGATTATACAGAAGAGGAGCTACTTGAGGTTGGAACAAGAATTTACAACCTGGAAAGAAAATTTAATTCAGAAGCTGGTTTAACACGTAAAGACGACATGTTGCCACCCAGATTTTTGGAAGAAGAATTATCTGAGGGTGCCTCCAGAAACAGAGTTGTGCAACTTGATGAGATGTTAGATAGATATTATAAACTTCGCGGTTGGGATGAGAATGGAGTTCCAAAAAAAGAAACTTTGCAGAACTTGGGAATTTAAGGAATAATTAATGAAAGTAACATTAGCCGGATTTAATATAGATACAAATTTAATAGATAAATTACCAGAGGGTACAATAGCCACACCCGAAACGATATCAGCTGCTTATGCAAGGATCAGCCGTGATCCGAGAGATGTTCCTGAACTTAGAGCAGAAGCAAGAGAACAGGTAAAAAAGGCACGCAGATCTAATAAGGCAATAGTATTTGGAATGAGCCATCATTCTGTGGCGGAGCATGCCTACTTTAATTTTGATATTTTGCAAATCTCCAGATTAGCATTGGAAGAATTAGAAGCACGGCGGATCGGTGCTGCATATACCGAGAAATCTCAAAGATATATTACATTAAAAGGGGATTTTGTTATTCCAAAAGAATTCAATGAGGAAGATACAGAGAAATTTAAGAAACTTGTGGAATTTCAGAATGACTTCTATTTGCAGAACCTTCAAGGATTAACTGATCATCAGTTTGATTCCAACCCAGAGTTAGCAATAAGTGCCAAAGAAGCGGCAAAGAAGGGCAGTTCTAATAAGATGAATAGAGCTAAGAATACTTTAGAGGGTTGGGCAAAAGAAGATGCTAGATATGCCTTATGTTTGGCTACTCAAGCTCAACTGGGGTTATCCTTTAATGCTCGAACTTTAGAGCACGCAATTCGTACAATGCATCATTCGAATTTAGCTGAATGCAGAGAACTCTCTCAGAAATTTTATGACGTTACAAAAGATGTTGCACCATCATTAATAATTCTTACCGATCCAGATGAATTTAGGAAAGCATTTAAAACTGATCTGCAAGATGATAATTTTAGATTCACAAGAAGCAATCTTCAAGAATATGTAAAAACAATTATTGAGAAATATTATGGTGAGTTAAGTGAGGAAATACCGGAAATATTGGAAGATAAACATGAAAAGTTAATAGTTTCTAATAATATTGATAAAAATATTGCTGCTGCTATCATTCATAATAATTCCAAACTTCCTGTTGAAGATGCTTTCAGGCTTGCCTCAACTATCCTTTCGGATGAAGATAGAGCACACAATTTTTTTAAAGAAGCTTTAAAATATATCTCTGCTTTTGATCCGATCCCGCGTGAATTTGAGATGAGTGGAGATCTAAAATTTGAATTAATAGTTAGTGCTAGCAATTATGCTCAACTCAAGCGCCACCGTTTGATGACACTTCTATCTCAGGATTACGATCCAACTTTAGGAATTACAATTCCAAATTCTATAAAAGCTGTTGGAAAGGAAAATGACCTTAGAGAAGTTTGCCGGCGAAGTGAAGAATTATATAACGAATTTTTACCAAAATATGGAAAAACTGCTGAATACTGCCTTACTAATGCTCATAGGCGTAGAGTATTACTAGCTGCTAATCCACGTGAACTCTATCATTTTTCTCGCTTGCGTGAAGACGAACATGCCCAGTGGGACATCAAAGAAACTGCCGGTAGAATGATGAACCTGGCAAAACAGGCTGCTCCACTTACCTTCATTCTTTCAGGTGGAAAAGATCAGTTTGAGAAAATAAAGAATCCGTAGAGACGCAATATTTTCGTCTAAAGAAACATAGATTTTAAGATATTTGTATTCCCAAACAGGAGTTTGGGAACGAGAAAGAAATAGAAGTACAATACATTATGTCTCAAGGAGAAGAATTATGTATAAAATTATAATTTCAATAATATGTATTTTCATTATAACAGGTTGCGCTGTATCTAATAAAACTCCGAAAACAGAGAAAGGTAGTTCCTTTTCATTCGAAGAGCTGCAATTTGCCCCAGAAGTAGCAATACCACCTTTACAGTTTTTACAAGCAAATGATGATGTTCAACTTGCCTACAGAGAATATCTTCCTGAAAAGATAGATGCAATCCTGATATTTTATCATGGCGGGGGAACCTATAGTGCCGGAGGATACCAGTTTATCGGTGACGGTTTGAGTAAACGATTCAATTGTCTGGTCGTCACACCGGATATCAGAGGGCATGGAGATTCAGAAGGAGACAGGGGAGACACTCCAAACGTTGAACAGGTTTTTGACGATATCAGCTTATTGATAAATCATGTAAAAGAAAAATATCCTCAGAAAAAAATTATTCTCGGTGGGCATTCTTCCGGTGGTGGATTAGTTTTGAATTATTCCAGTTATAAAAAGCGAGAAGAAACCGATGCTTACCTTTTTCTTTCACCTCAACTTGGATTTCGTTCCGACACTGAGTTAAAGAATAATCCCAACTCATTTACTACAGTAAAGACAGATCTTTTCGTTAGCAATGCCATGTCTGGAACTGACGGCAATTCAAAAGCTGTGTTCTTTAATTATTCCGAAGAAAGATTACAAACCACTAAAAATATTGCAGCAATTACTGTGAATATGGCAAATGCGATAACACCATCTGCTCCATCGAATCAGATCAAAAAACTGGATATTCCAACTGCAGTTTGGATTGGTGAAAAAGACGAGTTATTTAACGTAAATAAAGTAGTATCATTGTTCAGGAAGAATAACCCTGAAACTTATACAAATATTATAAGCGGAGAAAAACATCTCTCGATCTTAGTAAATGCAGCTGATTATATGGGGAAGTGGATACACAAAAATTTGTTAGTGGAAGGAGTCAGATAAGAAAAGCACTCAGAATGATATAGTGGTTAGGTAGCTTAATGTTCTAAGCTTTCTTTTCCCCTCTATTATCTATACCTAGTTTAATCATCCTGTTTCTAAAGGTACCACCATTCCCATTTATTATATAACAAGTCCATTTTAAGATATTGACAAAACAGATTAGAGAATTTTCTTAAATTATGTGATTAATATTGATGTAATAGCTGGTAAATTAAGTGAGGTTTAATGAAAAAGAGATATTATCTTTCGATGTTGAGTATATGTTTAGTAATAATATTATTTGATTTCATATACTTCCTCTCGCATAGAACATTCGGCATGTTTTTGAAAATGGGGATTCCACATATTCTTGTATTTGGCTTTATCAATTACCTAGGAATTCACTTTCTCTATAAACCGATAGATCGAATATTTGAGCAGGGTAGGGATACGGAAAAGGCTAATAAACAGATCAATAAACTCACTTGGAACTCAACTGTTTGGATTTTTATTATTGGGATTCTATCTATTATTGTACTTTTAGTTAGTGTGTTTATTTTTGAAATAGCAGCTGGACATGTTTCTACTGAGATAATGCCACCGATCTTTTTCTTATCGATAATTCCATCTTCATTGTTTATTTGGGCTTTTCTGCCATCAATTATCACTTTTTTTTTAATAAATGATTTTAACTTAGATCTTAAAAAAAACATATACGCGAATTTCAATATTTTATATTCACCAGGTAAGAGAAGAGTGGGATTTACTTTACTTTCTGTTTTGTTTATACTTGGATTTTTTCCAACACTTCTAATTATTCTAGATCTAATTACAGTTTCATCTGTGTCTCGCGAAGTATATGTTCAATTCATGCATGATAGTCATGAAAAAACTTTATTGGTAGATCAATTTATAGGTGTGATCGGATTCATTTTTGCAATTGTATTTATACCGCGTTCTTTCTCCAAACCGATATATTCCCTATTTGATGAGATTGAAAAAGTGCGAAAAGGAGATTATTCAACCAGAGCTGCAATAGTTACAGATGATGAAATTGGGCATCTCACGCAAAATTTTAATGAAATGGTGCACGATTTGGAAATTGCCCATAATAAACAATTGGAATACAGCCATAAATTGGAAAAGAATCTTGAACAGCTCAATAAAGAAATAATTGAACGTGAACGAGCCGAAGAACTTGCCCGACAGCAGCAACAGAAATTATTTCAATCAGAAAAGATGGCTTCAGTGGGAACGCTTGTTTCAGGAGTTGCTCACGAAATAAACAATCCAAATAATTTCATATTGTTGAACAGCGATAATCTTGCAGATGTTTGGAATGATCTGATTCCTTTACTGGATAAATATGCAGAAGAAAAGGGTGATTTTACTGTAGCCGGATTAAATTACAGCGAAATTCGTAATGAAGTTTCTATGATCATAAATGGTGTAAAAGAGGGCTCTGAACGCATAAAGAGAATTGTGCAGACGTTGAAGGATTTTGTCAGAACAGACCCTGGTAATCTTAACCAAATAATATATATTGCAGATATAATTGATGATTCACTGACGATATTGACAGGTTTCATTAAAAGACACACCAATCACTTTTCAATAAATCTATCTGAGGACATACCAAAAATAAAAGGAAATATTCAGCAGATAGAACAGGTTATTATTAATCTAATCAGTAATGCTTGTCAGGCTTTGGAAAACAAAGAACAGAAAATTACAGTATCAACTGCTTTAGATAATAAATCAATGCAGATTATTGTTCGAGATGAAGGTAGGGGAATTTCGTCCGAGGATTTGAAGTATATTATGGATCCCTTCTTTACAACTAAAAGAGATATTGGAGGAACAGGTCTGGGACTTTCTATTTCCTACAATATTATCAAGGATCATGGTGGCGAACTGATAATTAATTCTGAGGTTGGGAAAGGAACAACTGCAGTGATTAAACTTCCATTATAATAGTAGAAGATTAAGTTTTAGGTCAAGTTTTTGAAAAAGAAATGAGATTTTGGAGTAGATAATATGAGTAATTCAAAATATCCTGTTAATCCGGTTTTACTGGTAGATGATGAAGATCAATTCCTTCAAAGCGGATCTTTTGCTTTGCGTACATCTGGTATTACTAATGTGCAGAAGTGTAATGATAGCCGTGAAGTGATGAAATTATTGAGGGAAAAATCATTCAGTGTGATTATACTAGATCTGATGATGCCATACTTGAATGGAGATGAT
>JABIME010000052.1 GCA_018654125.1 Candidatus Cloacimonadota bacterium | reverse complement strand
CTTCTCCCAGTGAAAAGGCGATCATTCCTAGAAACAGAAATACAAAAAATTGAAAACTCTGCAGAATCTCTGTATATTTCTCGAAATCGGAATTAAAGAATGTGTATACTGGTTTCAATAATGCACTATTTTCATATGCATTATAATGCTGTAAAATTTTATGGACTAGCTTTAGAAAATGGGGACCTACAACGATGCCCCCTAATATTTGTCCTACAACTTCACCTATTTTAAATCTTTTTGCAATTGTTCCACCGATATAAGCTGCAATAATTAGAAGTCCGATTTCAAAAATCTGCATTTTCATGAATTGCAATTCCATGTACTATCTCTCCCTATCCTCACTCCATTGAACAGAAATGTCCGGAGGTTACTTCTAATTCGTTGAGCCACCCGTAAACCGGCTCTGAATAATAGATTCCGTGTAGATGCATAATTCAACCTTTTCTATCTTGCCGAATAATTTGAATTGAGTTTATTTAGTAAAGATATTTAGGATTTGCCTTCTGTAACTCGGATCAACAGACTACCGGCTTCTCCAGCTCACAAACAAGAAATATATTAAAGCAAAAGAAAAAGTATAAAAACACATATATATATATATTAATGAGCCAATAGAAATTATTGGCTCATTTTTTTTCCTCAGAATCTTCGCTGATCAGGCTCTAATGTTTGACAACTGTAACACCCATCTTTTCGGGCGTGAAGCTGTTTGTGATGCCTATTATTTTGAAATCAATCTCTTTAGAAAACACATTTCAATTAATTCTAATTCATTTTTTAACGTCTGGCTAAATATATTTCAATGTAGTTTAGGTTTAATTGGCAAGCGTTTTAAAACTTTAATAATTCTGACTTTTCCAACAGTTCCTCAAAACCGAGTGTGTAAATGTCTTTCCAGGAATCAGGACCATAAATCCTCACGTAATCCTCAACAATTTTGTAGCCAATGAGATATCCAATTGCGCCGGGCAGATCCTCCTTTAGTTTCGATCTTCGCGATTCAAAACTATTTTTGATATTTTGATCATCAGCTAAATAGTTCTCTTTGAAGTAGGAGAGGATAAAATTCCATTCTTGTTCTGCTGCGACTAATTCCTCTTCAGAGTATTCTAAACTCATTGCAATAGAGTAATCCTTTTTTCCTCCAATAGTATTCCAGTATAACTTGTTTACATAAACTGCAAACCCTTCATTTATGCATACTTCCAATGCATGATTTGCTGTGTCTTTATTCAAGTTACCGAAAATCTGATGATTTAGTTCATGTGGAAACCAATTGATTACCGAAGGAAGGTTATTGTTGCCAGGGAAACCAAAATCTACAAACATCACACCTTCACCAACACTGCCTAGATTTGCAACAGAAGGTCCGTAGAATAGGTACCATTCTCCTTTAGGTGAATGCCCCGTAAGTTCTATCATTCCCTCTCTTACTTCAAAAAAGGCATCTAGCAGGGTTTCATTTTTGCTCCCTGAGTAAAATAACTTATTCTTTTCATTGAGCTCATCAATAATCCTAATTCCATAATGTTCAGCAACAGCGTCAAAAGTCTCGATCTTGCCTAAATAACGATCCCAAATCTTTTTGTATGGGTAGTATAGAGAGTCTCGAAAAATCTGTTTTCTTTCAGCAGAATCCGTATTTAGATGTTCATTATACAGCGCGAGTTGTTTTTGTGAAATGTCAATTATTTGCAAATCATGGTCTTTGTTGTCTGCTGCTATGACTGTTTCATCTGAGATAGTTTTCTTAGCTGGCTTGTTTGCACAACCTAAAACTATTACAATCAATAGCAACAATAGTATATATTTTTCCTTAATCATTATAATAACTTCTCCAATAATATATCTTAAAACTATTCTTCATTTTTTTTTGGTCATGAAATTATACTATCTGTTACTACATATAGGCATAAAATTAATACTCACGAACTCTCAATATTTTTTATAGCCAACTACAGATATTAACTAGTACGTAATAACTCAATAAGTCACAATAAAATCAGTCATTGTAGTAATTCCATCAGGTAATTGATGGTTATCAATAGCATCACCATCACTCCAATCTCCTGAGTCATCATTATCATACCAATCTACAGTAGTAAAATTCAATCGCATTACAAGATTTGTAGTTTCACCTGCTCTAATCTCAAAACTTCCCAACTGTTCACCTGGTACAGATGAAACAAATAAACCGTCTTCTACATCAAATAAACCATCAGCTCCAAAATAGTTAATAAATAGATCATCATCATTTAATCCGTCAATTTGAGTAATCCAAGCATCAATTGGATTTCCTTGATATTCAATGACCCAGGCCATGCGGTTTCGTTGAGTTAATTTAAGACCCTGATAGTTTCCAACCGGAAGTTGAATTGAAACTTCTCTTTCTGTATGAAGCATTTCAACAGAAGATTCATACATAGTTGTCCAAATAATATCTTCAGCAGCTATTCCTTCAGTTATTTCATCTGTCGTAACTTCGATCTTAGGAATATAGTGTCTAATGTCAATTAGATCAAGAGTGTGTATTGTCCTCTTGTTAATTTGTTCACTTGTTCTATCACTTAGCTCTGCATTCCATGTTGTCATTCTAAAATCTAAAGTTCCATCTTCTTCAGTTTCTGTTACGTTATCTTCGCTGCAACCTAGTAATAACATAGACATCGTCACAATTGCTAAAAACATTTTAAATAATTTCATATTTGTTCCCCTTTTCTTTTTCTAAAGCACTGAAAAATTTGCTTTTAGTCAGTTAAGTGTCAAGAATAATAGTATTTTACATTGTGTAATAATTGGAATTTTATATTATTAGAAATTACTGCATCGGCTTATGTTCTAATAATTTTTTTAAGGTTGGAACGTTATACACTTCACTCTCTTCATCTGTTGTCTCAGGATCAATTGTAACCCATACATCCTCATCATTAATATAGGTAGATTGGGTTCCATATTTTTGAAATCCGAAAGCCATCCAGCAATATCTGTCATAAGTAACCGCTGTAAAATATCTAGCTTTTTCATATCCTTCTTCATAAGCTGCTTTTGCTAATTGATGAGCTAAGAATAGGTTTTCCACACTTTTACTTTTCATAT
>JABIME010000375.1 GCA_018654125.1 Candidatus Cloacimonadota bacterium | reverse complement strand
TTTTTCTTCTGCTTTCATACGTTCAGAAACTTCTGCTTTCAAGATCCTGCTGGCTGCATTTAGATCTGAAAGAACAGATAGGGTAGCGAGCCTCTGTTCCTCGCTTTTCTTCAGAAGATTCTTCATTTTAACTTCATTATTCTTACGGTTTGTAATATTTTCTGCTACAGATAATATCCTGTCTATTGAACCATTATTTGATATTAATGGAACGGTATAGTACTGTTGGTATTGATCATTTATAAAAAGTTCAAAACTTTGTTCTCCTCCCGCAAAAGTTTTATCAATGTATTCTTTTACATTATCCAGTTGCTCTCCAAATATTTGTTTAATAGTAAGTCCTTCAAAATCTTTAGGGTTCAAGTTGTTCTTTTTAAATTCACTGCCGGAAGTAAAGCCGATTGTACGATCTTTCTCGATTATTGATAAAGATGAATTGGGATAATTCTCGGCGATCTTCATAAGAAGTTCTTCAGACTTTTGGATTTGAATGATCTTTTCGCTTAAATTATTAGAAGCATTTTGCAATTCACCGGTTTTATTTTTAATTTCCTTCCTAAGTGCATTTGTTAAAAGAAAATAAAAAGCTATACCGATTACTATTAATGCCAGAATTATCCCGGAAGTAGAAAACCAGATCTGAGTTGTATTCCCTGAAATAGACTTTTTTACTTCATCCCGATCAATTTTTACTACAAGTCCAATATCAAGATCATCAATATGCCTTGTTACTGCAAATACTGGAACACCCCTGTAATCCACATTATTCGAGAATTCTTGTTCATTCCCCAACAAAGCCTGTGTTACGGGGATTTTGACATCCTCTTTAGGAATTATATCTCTTGATTCAACCTCTGTTGAAAATCTTCTCTCAGTGAAGAAAACAGCATCACTATTAGCATCTCTATAAGCGAGTAAGCATTCTCCACTTTCTCCTAAACCTTCGCTGATATACGCAATTTCTTTAATATAATCAAGATCCATTCTTGCCACTATAACACCTTCTTTATAAGGATAAGAAAATGTATATGAAACTTTTTCAACTGTATCAGATAGATAGATAGGTTTTATGAATCCTTCTTTTGTTGCATTTAGAAAATATTGATCTGTTGCACGGGAAAGTCCAATATTTGCTTCATTTGATGAATGAGTGATTTTCCCATTTGAGTCCATAATAAAGATCTCAAATAGATCATCTTCTAGATCTACCATTTTCCTTAGATCTTCATTTGAAAGCTTTTTTAAGGTACTTATAAATTGAAATGAACTTCTTGAATGCTGTACATGATGTTCTATGTTCTTATGTTTAGAAGTAGCGGCTACTTCCAGCCTAGCAAAATAATTATCGATCGCATCAATTTCTAATTTCTTTGTAATGTTGTAAGCATTCAAAACAAATATGCCGACGATCAAGAACAATGAAAATCCTAATAACAACAGCAAGGTATTATTTTTGAGTACAATAATATTCAATTTATTCAGGATCAATAATACAATAAGAGCTAAAACTAAAATTCCAAAAACCCAGTATACTATGACTCTGGAGGAACCTTCTTGCTCCTTTATCTCGGTCTCAATCGTTTTATATTCATCCAGATAAGTAGTAGCTGCAACGACCATAACAACATCATCGGCAGTTCTTAACTTAACTATAGAAGTATACATATATTTTTTCTTAGTTGTACCATCCGGTTCAATCCAATTATAAAGACCCCCGGAATCATAACCTTTAATTGTCTGCAACAGGATATCCCACATATCGGGCAGTGTCTCTTTTAGAGTGCTTAGGTCCATTCCTTGAAACTCTGGCTTTATATGAAACAAATTAAACAAGGTTTCATAACTCAAAATCGCAGTGTAACCGGTTTTTCCAACGCGTTGAATTGCAATATTCCTAAAATAAGAATCTTCTTGCAGTTCCTTGAGAGTCATATCAGGATTTAGTTTCAAATATATCTCAATTTGCTTGGCAACATCTTCAGCTTTTTGCTGAATAGATTCCTTCGCAAATGTAATTTTAGTTTTATTTTCATACGCGCTAAGCCACTTATTATGAATTTCTGACTTTTTACTTTCGGGAATGGATTTTAGGCCTTTATTGATAATAGAAACTAATTCGGGCCAGTCATTACGTAATTGGAAATGAAGACCACTTGTTTCTCCCACTGTAAAAGATGTTTCGATCATACCTGCAAGCATTAACTTTCGAGCTATGTAAAATAATGTCTCTTCGAAAATTGTACAGTCTGCTTTTCTGGATACAACTGCTTTTATCACTTCGGGCATTGTATCATAATAGATGAACTCTACTTTTTTATTCTCCTTTATCAGAATTTCTTTAAAAGCATTTCCCTTCTGAATAGCCACTTTTTTCCCGGAAATATCATCAATTGAATGAATTCCTGCGGGATTACCTTTTTTGACAAAAATAAGGGGGGTATGTTGTGAATATGGTTCTGAATGGTTGAAATATTTGGCTCGTTCTTTTGTTAGTGATGCAGTTGTCAAACCATCTAATTCCCGTTTTTTAGCACGTTCTTGAATTTCGCTCCACTTACCCAGTTCAAAGCGTATCTTTAATCCGGTATTTATTTCTATAAGCTTTAAGATGTCAGCATCATAACCGATCACATTATTGTCATCATCATGCATGATGTAAGGTTCAAATGTACTTCC
>JABIME010000051.1 GCA_018654125.1 Candidatus Cloacimonadota bacterium | reverse complement strand
TCTGCTTCTTTCAGTTGGGAACGGAATGTCTACCGGTGGTGGATTTTTATTAACACCGGAAGCGCGTGTTGATGATGGATTATTAGATATTTGCTTAATTAAAAAAGTAAATCGAAGAAGAGTTTTAAGTTTATTACCTTCTGCAATAAAAGGGAAGCACTTAAAAGAACCAGAAGTAGTTATACATCAAACACTCAAGATAGAGATCACAACAAAAGAACCCATTCCTATTTATTATGATGGTGAGCTTCCTAAATTAAATGATCCGCTGAATTTCACAATAGAGCTGCTACCTAAAAAACTTAATCTGATCTGTTAATCTTTTTATCATTTTGATAATACCCTAATTAAATTTTTATCATTTAGATAATTTCAAATTATTATTTACTCACCATTGTTGTCTTCTAATTTTTTAATATATAAGCAATTAGGCTTCAGCTAAATCTTTGGCATACAAATTGCAATTGATATGGGTAAATATTGAATTTGGAGGGGTTATGAAAAAGATAACATTATTCTTAGCTATTTTATCAGTTGCAGTTTTAGTTTATGGAATTGTAACAACTAAAGAGATTACAAAGACTTTTGAGGTCAATGACAAAACCGGATTGATAATTGATAATCTTAATGGATCTATTGAAATTTCTGGGTGGGACAAAGATTTTGTAGATGTAGTAGTAACGAAGAAAACCAAGCATGGTAGTATAGCATTAGAAAATGTGGACATTATTATGACGCAAAAAGATGACATCACTTTAGAAACAAAACATCTGAAAAGAAATCCTAAAGTAACGGTGATCTATGAAGTTCACGTTCCCAAAAAAATGCTACTTAAGAACATTAAAAGCTCTAATGGAAGCATTACGATTAAGGATGCTGGAAAAACGGATATCGTGCGAACTTCTAATGGTACAATTAAAATCACAAATTGTGCTGGGAAGATTAATGTAAACACAAGTAATGGTTCAATAACAGCTGAAGATATTAATGGCTCCGTAATTGCACATACTTCAAATGGTAGAATCAGATTGGAAAACATTGATGGTCTTACAAATGCAGTTACTACAAATGGCAGCATCCAAATATTAAATGCTGTAAATATTGGTACTCTTAAAACTTCTAATGGTTCTATTAAAGCACATATTATTAATATGAGTAATGATGTTGACATTAAATCCAGTAATGGTTCAATAACTGTATATTTACCAAACGATCTTGATGCTAATATCAGGGCTATAACTTCTAATGGGAGAATCAAGCTTCATGAATTTCCTATTACGGTAAGTGATGTAACAAAAACAAAGGTTTTAGGATCAATAGGCAATGGTGGCAATTTGCTCGAGCTGAAAACATCAAACTCTAATATTCATATTTATGATGATACAAAAATAGTATTTTAACATTCTCCCTAAAGAAGCATTGATCCTCCCTAAATGATCGGTGATAAGCCCCGAGAAATCGGGGCTTTCTTTATTAATATCTTCTTATATTTTGCTATTTGAAATCCAAATAAAATTAACTCTACAGTTAAAAAAACATATTAAGAAATTGACAGATAAAAGTAATGTTTAGAATCAAGAACGATTTAATAAAATTGAACTAGAGGAAATTATGTCTGATCAAATATCACTATTTTCAGAAGAGAAAACTCCAACTAATATTCCGTTAGCAGAGAAGATCCGTCCCAACAAAATTGAAGAGATAATGGGACAGCATGAAATAATGAAAGATGGATCTCAATTGCGTAATATGATAGAGAACGATAATTATAGTTCATTCATTTTATGGGGACCTCCAGGCACAGGAAAGACAACAATTGCCAGATTGATAGAGAAGAAAACCAAATCCAGATTCATATCTTTTAGTGCAGTTCTATCTAGCATAAAAGATGTTAAGCTCGTTATGAAAGAGGCAGAATTCACACTAAAAACACAGAATAAAAGCACAATTTTATTCATAGATGAAATCCATAGATTTAATAAATCTCAACAGGATGCATTTCTTCATTATTTAGAATCTGGTGCAGTCATTCTTATCGGTGCAACAACCGAAAATCCTTCCTTTGAAGTTATTCCGGCACTGCTTTCACGCTGTAATGTTTTTGTATTAAATCAACTTTCTGATGATGATATTAGCAAAATTATTGAGCGAGCAATGAAAGAGATAAACATAAAAATTGAATTTGAAGATAAGTGCGTTCCCTATATTGCAGAACTTTGCGGAGGCGATGCACGTAAAGCATTGAATTATCTTGAGAGTATAATCATGAATTCTAAGGGCAAGACAAAAATAGATGTTGAGTTTATTTCTAATATCCTAAGTAGGAAAGCAATGTTCTACGACAAAGATCGAGAGGAACATTATAATGTGATTTCTGCCCTTCATAAATCTTTACGTGGCAGTGATCCTCAGGCTGGGCTATATTGGCTTGCCCGAATGCTGGAGGCTGGAGAGGATCCGCTTTATGTGGCTCGCCGTTTGGTACGATTTGCTTCTGAAGATATTGGGTTAGCTGATCCTAATGCACTTCTTCAGGCAATTGCTGCAAAAGAAGCGTGTCACTTCTTGGGAATGCCGGAAGCAAATACCGCGCTGGCACAGCTGGTGGTTTACTTGGCCACCGCACCAAAAAGTAATGCACTTTATACTGGTTACAAAAAAGCAGCTGATGATGCCAGGAAAACAAGCCATCTTGGTGTTCCGCTTCATATAAGAAATGCTCCAACAAAATTGATGAAAGCTCTGGATTACGGCAAAGACTATAAATATGATCATATGGTAGAAAATGCATATAGTTATCAGAAATATTTCCCAGATAAAATGGAGGAAAAGAGATACTATGATCCATCAAAATTCGGATATGAAAAAGAAGTACGGAAGCGACTTGATTGGTGGAAAAAATTGAGAGAAGAGAGTAAATCGTAGAGACGATTGATGAATTACCTTAATAATAGGGGTGGTTCGAGAATCACCCCTACACAGATATAATGAAATTTAAAATTATTCCATCCCAAGCAAAACAACTTCTGGGTCATATAAAACAACCTGATGATTGGTTCGGATTGAAATATAATATGAACCTTTACAGAGGATGTCAGCATCAATGTATTTATTGTGATACGAGAAGTGAATGTTATCAAATAGAAAATTTTGGGAGTGAGATAATCTTTAAAGAAAACTCTCTTGAATTACTTAGGAATGAACTGGCTTCCAAAAGAGTAAAGGGAACTATAGGGCTTGGCTCGATGAACGACCCGTATCAACCCTTAGAAGCTTCAAAAAAATTAACCAGAAAAGCTCTTGAAATTATTGCTGAATTCAAGTTCCCAATTCACATTATAACCAAAAGTGATTTAGTTTTACGAGACATTGATCTGCTAAAGAAAATAAGTAAAATTTATGCAACTGTTAGCTTCTCTATTTCTACCGCTGATGATAATTTGGGAAAGATTATTGAACCGGCAGCTTCATTGGTTTCCAACCGTTTAAAAGCAATAGAATTATTGAATAATTATGGGATTCAAGCTGGAATTGTAATGATGCCTATACTACCATTCTTACAGGATAATGAAGAAAATATTACGAGCATTGTAACAAAAGGATATGAACACAATACTGAATATATTTTACCAGGTTTTGGCATGACAATGCGTGACAGACAGAGAGAGTATTATTACAAGAAGTTAGATGAGAATTTCCCGGGGATCAAAAAGAAATATATTGAAAAATTTGGTGAAAATTATTCGTGTTCAGTTAATAATTATCACCAATTGAAAAAGATATTTGATGAATTATGCGGTAAGTATAAAATTCCTACTATTATTCCAAAATATAAATCGGAAACTGAGGTGCAATTGGAGTTGTTTTAATAACCCCTCTGATTTTGTATTGCAAAATCTTCTCCCCTTAAAAAGGGGAGTTTTTATCCTACCTATCTATCCACTTATCAATTATAACTGGTTTGTATTTTTCAAATTTATCTAATATTTTTTTGGGGTCTGTATCAACAATTATTGCATCACGATGTCCTTGTTTAACAAATCGCATTTCAACTGATTTATCAAAGAATTTGAGTAGTTCGTCATAATATCCGTTAACATTAAGAATTCCACAAGGTTTAGAACTATAACCAATCTGTGACCATGTAAGAATTTCTAACAATTCTTCAAATGTTCCAAATCCACCCGGCAAGGCAATGAAACCATCTGAGATCTCAAACATTTTTGCTTTGCGTTGGTGCATGGTATCTGTAACTATAAGTTCTGTTAACTTAGGATGTTGAACTCTTCCATCAAATATCTTTGGCACAACACCTATTACCGATGTACCAACAGCAAGAGCACCTTTTGCAACCTCTCCCATTAAACCAAGGTCCGAAGAGCCATAAACTAAACCAAATCCACGAGCTGCTATCTCTCTTCCCAACTTGTTAGCCATCTTCAAATAAGCTGGATCAGCGCCAGGACTTGATCCGCAAAAAACACAAATATTTTTCATTTAATATTCCTGATTATGTGGCTGTGGAGTCTCCCCTTTAATGTGATCGAGATATGTTTTTGCAATATGCTCGCTATGTTCTAATTGTGCTTTCACGATATCCCCAATAGAGATCACACCAATCACATCAGTATCTTTCATAATAGGAAGATGCTTAATTCTTTTTTCTGTCATTATACTCATGGCATATTGAATATTATCATCTTCTGAGGCAATTATGATATTTTCATATTTAGTCATAATATCTTTCACTTTTATGTCAGAGAATTTCTGCACATCTTTAAAACATTTAATTGCGTCTTTTTCTGTCATGATCCCAATGAATTTTTTATCAGAATCTTCAACCATGCAAGAACCGATCTTCTTCTCTATAAATGTATCGAGTACTTTACAAATTTGTTCATCTTCATTTACAGTATAAACAAAACCATTTTTAATTTTAAGAATTTCTTTAATTAGCATTCTACCTCCTATTTATTCAAATATTTATCAATTCCAACTGCTGCTTTATGACCATCAGCAATGGCGCTAACAGCATCTGCTTTATTATTAGAAGCATCTCCGCCAGAGAATATTTTTTCCACAGTTGTTTGTCCATTTTCATTCACAACTACCTTACTCCATTTGGTTTCAAGGTTGTTATTAATCTTTTCGGGTAGGAACGAAAGGTCTGCTTTTTGTCCGATAGCTATTATAAAAGTATCAATGTCAGTTTCGAATGTTTCTCCTTTTATTAGAACAGGTTTCGGACGCTCACCTTCTTTGCGTTCCATTTTATTCTTACCCCAAATAAATTTTATTCTAGATCCTTCTTTCTTTAATTCTAAAGGAGTAGTCTGTGGGAAGAACTTCACATTTTCTTCTTGAGCTTCTACAATTTCTTCTACATCAGCTGGCATATCTTCAATTCTTCTTCGGTAATAAACTTCTACTTCTGCACCAAGTCTTTTAGCTGTTCTTGCAGCATCCATTGCTGAGTTTCCACCACCAATAACAGCCACCTTACTTCCAAGCTCAATTTCTTCATTGTTTGTAACTTTATTAAGCAGATCAATTCCGGAAATTACATTAGGAAGTTCTTCTCCAGTGATGTTTACTGGAATAGAATTCCAAAGTCCCGGAGATATAAAAAGTGCATCGTTAGAATTATATATATCATCGAAATTTACTTCATCACCGATTCTGGTATTATAATTTATTTTAACACCAAGTGATGCAATATAATCAATATCTTTATCGAGCTGATCGTAAGGTAAACGGTATTCTGGAATTCCATATCTCAGCATTCCGCCACCTTTTTCGTTACCTTCAAATATTGTGATCTCATATCCTAATAGTCGCAAGTAATAAGCAGCAGAAAGTCCACCTGGACCAGCTCCAATTATTGCTACTTTTTTATTGTTAGTTTGAATTATACTTTTTAGTACTTTAGCCATTTCTTCAGGGGATACCTGATCTAGAATATATCGTTTTAACCAGCGGATTGCAATTGGCTCTCCATTATGAGCTAATGAGCATACATCTTCACAATGATGAGTACAGACTCTTCCACAACTTGCAGAGAACGGATTTGTTTTGTAAAGAATTTGAACTGCAAGTTCAATGTCATCTTCTCTGATCGCTTTAATATATTCAGGAATATCCATGTGAGCAGGACAGCGAGCAACACAAATTCCGCATTCAAGACATCTTTCAGCTTCTTCTATTGCTTGCTCTTTAGAGTATCCTTTTACCATCTCTATAAATGGTGAACTTCTCTCTTCTACTCCGAGTTCTTTCATTTTAATTCTTTCAAAATCTATTAATTGGAAATTATCTGCTCGTTTATAACCTTTCTCACAATCATCCCATTTCTTTTTATCTGCACCTGGAATAAACCTATAATCTTCCGGATCATCCGTTACCCACGTGTAATCATTAGACATTGTAAGTGAACCGGTTGGACAAACATCAACACAAAGAGCACACCAACAGCAGCGTCCGTAATCTATCATCGGACGTAATCCACTGTCACCCATATCAGTTTCTACACCTTCTACAGGCATTAGGTCTATAGCTGCATTCTGACAAATATCTTCACAAGTTCCACAACCAACACATTTATCAAAATCATTTTTATGGAATCCCCGATAATTCTCAGCACCAGGTCTGTCATTGATCGGATCTTTAATTGTCCAAGGTTTTTGGGCAGCTCTCTTCCAAACACTAAATGGTGATATAATATCTTTTATACTCATTGTTACCTCTC
>JABIME010000374.1 GCA_018654125.1 Candidatus Cloacimonadota bacterium | reverse complement strand
CTGGGCATATATTGTGGGGGATAAGGGAGAAACTTTTCATTCCTCAGATGCAGGAGAACCATCAGGTACAGCTGGTCAGCCAATGTTGAATACTTTAAAAAAGCAAGAGATGACTAATATTGTGGCTGTAGTTACAAGATATTTTGGTGGAGTTAAACTTGGGATTCGTGGACTTATAGAAGCTTATGGAGAAACGGTTGCAGCGGCAATTGATATGTCTCCTCTTAAAAAACTCATCCAATTACATTCCTATAAAGTTACATGTGGATACGATCTTGCTGAACAATTAAAATATAAAATTGAGCAGTTGAATGGCAAAATAGATAATGTAGATTATGCGGTAGATGTTACGATTTCCATTTCGATTGAAGAATATATTAAAGATGATCTTGAAAAATATTTATCAGAATTAGAAAGAGCTGGAAAACTAAAAACAATAAAGTAGTGTCAATTCCCCGAATTGACCGACCAATTTATTTTAACAGTAAACATTTTTTCACTTTTTGGGTTTTACCATTAACATTCAATCTGAATAGATACACTCCTGAACCAACTTGATTCCCATTAACATCCTTTCCGTTCCAAACTATAGAATGCGTTCCTGTAGATTTTATATTACTTTCTAAAATTTTAATTTTTTGTCCTTTAACATTATAAACCGTGATGTTGACCTCGCTTTCTTCGGGTATAGAAAAAGAAATTGTGGTTTCCAGGTTAAAGGGATTTGGGTATGATTGTAATTTAATTCCCTCATTAATTATTTCAATATTTGAGTAGTCAGTTAGGAAATCACCTGATCCTGGAATTAAATAGATATCTCCAAATGCTGTAAGAGAATCTGTAATATTCAATAATATATATAAAGAGTCAGATTCACTAAATTCAGTAGCAATAGTTGAAGTATAAGGAAGAAAATTAATGAAATCAGTTTCCAGATTATAAACATCATTCCAGTTATTGTCATCTGAATAATTGAAATGAAGTGTAAGTGGCTCAGGATTAAATTCATCAATGAACATCTCACAAGATGAATAAAGTTTCACATTGCCATTTGAAATGTTAAAATCGGTTAGCTTATAGTCTGGAGAAAGAGAAATAATGTTCTCAATTTCATTATACTCTAAGTTGTACTCTATAATGAACTCATCGTTGTTATTAAAATAGTAAAAATTAGAATTTGAAACATGAATATACAAATAATCCGTTAATTTTAAATTGAGTAATTCTGGATCAGTTATTTCTGGATAGCTTGATAGATCAATACTGAATTCATTAATCGAATTATTCTCATCAAATGATTTATAATTTATTATTGGGTTACCTGATTCTTGATAACCAACAACCAACAAACTGTCGTTTGCGCACATCTGTAAATTATTAATTGCTTCGTTCATTGCTTGTTCATCTAAAAGAGTGAAACTATTACCATTATCTGTAGAGAATAAAAGTTTATATGAATCTGTTCTAGGCATGAAGTAAAAAGAGATGTCTACAACAGATTGGAGATGAAACCTCATATCATAATGAAAATCTTTCGTATAACCAACGGGACTATGATACCCATCATAATGATGATTTTCAATATCCCATACGTTATCACCGGGATGATTATAGGGATCAGCACCAGATCTATGAAAGAATCCCCTTCTCCTTGCTACACTAACACCATAAAAATGAAATGTTCCTCTTTCATAAACAATATCATCAGAAGATTCTGGCCATACAGGATTATACCATGGGAAATCTGTACCGTAAGGTGGAACATCCGGTTGTGCATAGTCAGCAGATTCGTAAGGATAACCACATGCTGGAAATCCTGCTGGTGGGTTGTTCCCATGTAAAACAAACGGTTCCAATTCGGGCGGTACTATTTCAGCAGGGTCGTATATGAATTTATGAAGATCAATATAGGTTAGAAATTCTTCTTCACCAGTTGCTGGATTTGTCCACCAGAAATCAGTAGTTGAACCATGCGGATGTTGATATTCAAAACTAAAATATCCCGTATTAGTAAAAATAGGGGGATCTCCCTCAGCTGGCGTAATCATCATGCCATAAATGTAAATATCACCATCACAGTTTGGTGCAACGATCTCATTAATAAATGGATCAAAGTGTTTATACTTAATAAGTATCCTATCTTCTGAATACAGACCAAAAAAGTCGGTTGTATTAAAATTAAAAGGATCGTGTGGAGCAGATCCAATACCAGTATTTTCATAATAGATATCATTGGTAATAAATATGTCTTCGGGGCATCCCCACGATTGCATTCCACCAACCATACCTTCTATCCAAAGTTCACATTCTACCCAAACAGATTGATTATTTATAACTCCTGAAGGTCCAGCCGTCCAAACTGTGTCATATATTGCAACGCCATTAATCCAGATAGGGTCTCCAATATGAATCTCGGGATGTGTAGCATCGGGGTATGAGTTATAAACAACAAATAAAGAATCTGCAAAATGCTCAATATTCCCAATCATAGATGTATAACTATTCCCATCTATTTTAACATAAACAATTTCGGCATCTGCTGGGAATGGTCGTAATCCATTTTGCTCTATCTGACTTATATCTCGAGTTGAAGATGAAAAAATGTTTTCAGTTTGATTGAAGAAATTGGTTTGATCTACATAACTCTCATTATCTTCAACAGCAATATAAATAATATCATTTTGGTTAGTAATATGAATTGGTTTGAAGGCACTTGTAGTAATATCCTCTATTTGAAAAGAGTTACCATTATTTAATGAAATTGCTTTCTTGAGATTTCCAAAAGACATATATCCAATAATTATTGTTCCATTAGAGAGAACATCAAGGATGGGACAAATCTCATCACTCTGCAAAAATGTATCTACTATTGTTGTTTCAAAATTTTGTCCATTATCTTCTGAGAATTTGAACATGATTCTCCATCGATCTGTCTCAAATAATGTAGAGTAATATTCTTCTTTATATGTAATATAAACATTTTCTCCAACTACTTTATATGCATCTTGCCTAGCAACAATTGCAGCATTTTCTTCATTAATTTGTATTGGTTCATTAAATTGAGCAAAGCAGTTTAATGAGATTATCATTAATATTATTAAAATTAGTGTTCTCATTTCCACTCCATTAATCTGTGTAGCTGCAATCGTTGCAGAGGGATTATACTCCTCTCTTATCTTTATCCCAAATTACTTTATGAAGCTGTAATTGCATTCTTACAGATAAACCATCTTCTACTATCCATTGTGCAAGGTCTTGTTGATCTAGTCTATCTGAAACTGCTGAAAAGAGTATTTCGTAATCATTTAACTTATATTTTGTAATAAAATCTTTTGCCCAATTATAATCAAAGTTATCGGATAATACAAATTTAATTTCATCTTTTTCTTTGTGGATAAATTCAAGATTCTCAAGTAAAAAGCTATCATCTTCACCACTACCCGGGCATTTAACATCAACTATCTTTATAATGTGCTCAGGAACATCTCTTAGTGAAATCGATCCATTTGATTCTATTAATATAGTAAAACCATCTTGATGCAGCAATTCAAAAAGTTGATATACTTCAGATTGCAGAAGTGGCTCACCACCTGTAATCTCGACTAATTTCAAGGGATTGTATCCCCTTATTTTAGAAATAATATCAGCAACAGAAAATTCTACATCACTTTCATAACTATAAATTGAATCACAGTAATCACAACGTAAATTGCATCCAGCTAAACGAATGAAAATACAAGGCAATCCGGAATATGTTGATTCACCTTGTATACTGCAGAAAATTTCTGATATTTTTAGCATTCTAAAAAGGTAAGAATGGAAAATCTTTTTTATAACCTAATTTATTATTAATAAATTTAGTTATCTTTTCTGGATGACCATAAACAAATCTATTTTTTCCGAAGAAATAATAGTTATCTTCATTAATGCTGAATTCATCCAAAAACTTTGCATCACCATATATTGGAACTCCTCGATGCATAAGAAGT
>JABIME010000373.1 GCA_018654125.1 Candidatus Cloacimonadota bacterium | reverse complement strand
GAACTTTTAAACAGACTATTAAAATCTTTAATAATAAATATATAGTTAGAAATATAATTTAAGTTAATGAGAACCAGCAGCTTTCTGCTGGTTTTTTTCTTGTCATATTTGTATCTTAAAAATTTTGTATATCTATGGGAGGAAGTTAATGAAAAATTTATTTTATATTTTAATCTTACTAGTTTTATTTGGATGTAATTCTAACAATAATTCTGAGATTGGAATTAATCCGCTACCTAATTTTGATGCAATGTGGGATTATCAGCATCCCGATTCAACAGAAATTGTTTTTACCAATATTTTAAATGGATTAAAAGATTCCGCCGAAAGTTCATATGATGCAGAATATCATGTGGAGTTACTAACTCAAATAGCTCGAACTCAAGGTTTGCAAGGCAAATTTATTCAGGCTCATGCAACTCTTGATTCAGTAAAGAATATGTTGAACGAAAACATGAAAATCGGAAATATTAGATATTTATTAGAGCGTGGACGAGTATTTAATTCTTCAGGTGAATGGGAGATTTCTAAACCTCTTTTTTTGAGAGCTTATGAATTTGGAATTACAAATAATCTCGACATTTTTACGCTTGATGCAGCTCATATGATTGGTATGGTTGTGCCACCAAACGAACAGCTAGATTGGAATTTAAAAGCATTGAGAATTGCAGAAGAGACCACTGACACAAATTGTCAGAGTTGGTTAGGACCACTTTATAACAATATTGGTTGGACTTACCATGATTTATCCAAATATGATCAAGCACTCATTTTCTTCCAAAAAGGATTTGATTGGAGAACAGAAGTTGGAGATGAACAAGGTGCTAGAATTGCAAAATGGACAGTGGGAAGATGCCTGAGATCCTTACAGATGATCAATGAAGCTTTGAAATTACAAATGGAATTACAAACAGAAATTGCGGAGAATAATTTACCTAAAGATGGTTATGTTTTCGAGGAGCTAGCTGAATTATATTTGCTTACGAATAATGGTGAATTGGCAAAGAAAAACTTTAAACTTGCTTACGAAGAATTATCAAAAGATAGATGGATCGCTACAAATCAACCAGATAGGCTAAAAAGGTTGAAAGCATTAGGAGAACTATAAAAGCTGTTACTTCCAATTTTGCAAAAGAAAGAAAAAATGAAAATTCTTGTCAGATGAACTTAGTTTATTAAATTAAGCACAAATGGAAAAGAAAAATTATTGAGAGGATTGAAACAATAATGAATACGATCAACAAAATAATTACCGAGAGTTTGCTTAAAGAAAAGAAGGATAATGACAATAAAGCTAGAGAATCAAGCACGATAAAAATTTTTCTTGGAATTATCGCACTTGCAATTATCGTAATTTTCTTAAGAGAATTAAAAACAATATTTATTCCACTTACATTTGCGATTTTTTTATCATTTATGTTCCAACCTTTAAACCGTTTTTTACATAATAGAAAAATCCCTATCATCGTAAATATTTTCTTAATTGTAATGATAATTCTAATTCTTTTTACAGTTTTAGGAACAATCGTATACACTAGTGTTTCTTCTTTTGTAACAGATTTTCCAAAATATGAAAAACAGCTTACAACAATGATCTCAGGTTTGATAACAACATTTGAAATTCCAATGGAACAAGTTACTTACTATTTGCAGAATAAAGTAAATTGGTTGCAAATGGCAGATAAATTATCGCTTTCTAAGATCGTATCCGGTACTATGGGTAACTTTATAGATTTCTTCATTAAACTTCTGTTAACTGTTGCTTTTATGATCTTCATAATTCTGGAACGAGCCAAAATGTTTACAAGTGTAGAAAAAGTGGTTTCTAAAGATGAGGCATCCCATTTCGGTGATGTATTAAAGAATATAGAAATACAAATTAAAACCTATGTAGTCAACAAGACGCTTATAAGCATGGCAACCGGATTTATTAGTATGTTCTTCATTGCCATTTTCGGCATTGATTTTGTTGTGATGTCCGGTTTACTGATCTTTATTCTTAACTATATTCCAAACATTGGGTCAATATTTGCTTCAGCTTTCCCCATAATAATTTGTTTCATCCAATACGGTTTTAGCTGGCAATTAGCTGCAATTTCAGTTTCGCTTATTGCTACACAAATGGTTATTGGAAATTTTGTGGAGCCAAAAGTAATGGGAACTGGTCTCAAGCTTTCACCACTCATAGTTCTTATCTCTTTGATCTTTTGGTATTGGGTATGGGGCCCGGTTGGCATGATTTTGGCAGTTCCAATTACGTCTGCGATAAATCTAATTTTAAAAGGAATTCCATCTATGAAAGTTATTTCTGCTGTAATAAGTTCAGATTAATTTATGCCAGTTACAATTACTAATATCACAAAAGGAAGTTTAGCAGATGATTCAAAACTGGAAATCAATGATAGAATAATTTCAATAAATGGAAGTGAGATCAATGATTTTTTAGATCTTCAATTTCACTCTGCAGATGAAATATTAGATATAACTTATTTAAATACTGCAGGTGTTATAAAG
>JABIME010000372.1 GCA_018654125.1 Candidatus Cloacimonadota bacterium | reverse complement strand
ATTTATAACTACAGATATTATATTAGTTTTTTTCAGAGTATTTACCAACTACGTGAAATTGAATCTATAGATCAACAAACACTAAATTCACTTAAACCACTAGTTTCGGTATCTCATTATGACGAAAAAGATGAATCAGCACAGCGTCGAGATGAAATATATTATTTAAGGAAAATAAAAATATGAAAAAAATAATTCTAACTTTGATTGTGATTTTATCTTTAACTCAAATGTTTGCAGTGAAACTTGATATTAATACAGCTTCTTTACAAGAATTAAAAGTAATCTTACCTATAACCGATCAACAAGCTGAAGATATTTATAACTACAGATATTATATTAGTTTTTTTCAGAGTATTTACCAACTACGTGAAATTGAATCTATAGATCAACAAACACTAAATTCACTTAAACCACTAGTTTCGGTATCTCATTACGACGAAAAAGATGAATCAGCACAGCGTCGAGATGAAATATATTATTTAATTGAAAGGCTTGGCAGTAACGAGGGGTTACAAGAAGGGATGAGTGATATTTGGGAAGATTATCTAATCTCACCAAGAAACATTAATAAACTTACATTCTCAGATATTCTAAATCTTCCAAATACATCACCACTCGATGTTGCAGCTATATTAAACCGCGTATCTATGGGTGATTCTATCTCTAGTTATCGTGATCTACGAAAGTCACCGGGAATTTCCTATTATGGTGCAAAAAATCTTCAACATTATATCTATTATTCAGATCAACCAGAAATAAGAGATTTTTATTTTGATTATCAGATGAAATATAACGATAGTCCATATGGTGATGATGAAAAAGAGATGTATATGGAATCGATGATAAGATTTGCCGATGGAAGTCCTGCAATTAAGAATAAATCTTATTGGGGTTATTTCAATATGGAATCCCATCGCGCCTCAATGATGAATAAACTTAGGATGCGCTATAAAGATCAAATTAAGGCAGGAATCATTTATGAAACTTCTAAAGGTTCAACGTCGATCTTTGATAATAATACAGAAGATATTTTTGAGAACGGTAAATATTATATTGGTTATGAAAATAACTTAGAATTTATGGGCAATAATTTCTTAAAAGTATATGCTGGGAATTTCCGTGCTACTTTTGGAGAAGGATTGGTTATGGAAAATACCGATTCATATAGCCCCAGAAAGACAGGATATGGCTTCAACAAAAGGATTACTGGAATTATTGGTGATATTTCCAGAACACAAGAGTATGCTCTGCGCGGAGTAGCTTTAGACTGGAAGCGAAATAATATGAATGCTGTTGTATTCCTATCTTCCGATAAGAAAGATACAGTAGTTTACGACAGTAATGAAAATGGTGAATTAGATGATGATGACTACATTCTGGGATATATTAATTTAACAAATCGCTTCTCAAATGATGAACTGGAAGAAGCTGAAGATTTCTTTAATGAATATGCAGGTAATCAGAATCAAGTGAAGATAGCTCCACGTTTGGATGCATTACAAGAAGATATTATTGGTGGGCATTTAGAATATTCTCCATTCATTGGAACGCACATTGGTTTTACAGGGTATGAAGCAAGATATGATAGAGAATTTGTTGTTCCAGAAGAAGATGAACTAAAGCATCTTCTTATATCTGAAGATAATTATGCTGAAAGTAAATGGAAGATAACAGATAATGAAATTACAAATATGTACTCAACAATTACGCAGGAATATGGTGATAGAAACTATAGAAGAGTTGTAGGCTTCGATTGGCGAACAGTGTTAAACAATACTTCTTTCCAAGGTGAATATGCAGAACTAGAAAAAAATGGGCATATTCAAAAGATCGGAGATGATCCAAGTGCGCTTCTTATAAGTTCTTACACACAATTTGATAATTTATATCTTCTCTCAATTTATCGCGATTATGATCTCGATTTTGATAACCCTTATCATCGCAGTTTTTCTGAAAGTGAAAGATTTGATGATACAGTTTATGAGAAAATGACTTATGGCTTAAATAATACCTTACTTAATGATATGTACAATAATTCAGCACAGCCATCTGCTGAAAAAGGTATCTATTTTGAAACAAGATATCAATTCCATAGAATGCTCACACTCACTAAAGCATATCTCGATATTTGGGAAAGGAAATCAGATGCACGTCGAGGTGTTAGAACCCAAACAACATTAGAATTCAAACCTATTCATCAGATACGGTTTAAAACGCGTTACAAACATCAAGTAAAAAGATATGATGATGATATGGAAAGAGGAAAATCACAAGTAGATGAATTCCAATTTGATGTCATTACATATCTATCAAATTTTAATAAGTTAGTTCTTACTTATGTATATGGACAAGTAATACAACCACCATATCTTTCAATTCTATCAAATCCGGCAGAACCAGGAGCTCCAGACATGGCTCAAGGTCAAACTCTTACAACAGCTGATTGGATTGGATTGGATTATACACATCACTTTAGTAAGAACCTAAAAGTTGTAGGATCCTTTTCAATGTGGTATGCTAATGGTGGCTCAATTTGGGATTTTGAAGATGTAGAATTAGATTTTGATCATACTGATAGAGGATTTAAAACTTGGTTCCATATACACAGTAGAATAGCAGAGAATGTATATTTATCATTAAAATATAAATACAAAAAATTCAAAACAAGAGAGCTGGAATTCAGGGATTACAACGATATTCCTGAAGAGGGAGAATATTATTTCCAACGTGTAGAACGTGAAGACAATATTATCCGCTTACAGCTTGATTGGAAATTTTAAGTTTAAGATATCTGGAGGATAGATGAAAAGAGTTTTTTTTACAATTGCAATAATAACTTTAATCTCAAGTTTGTTTTCATACTCGTTATTAGAAAAAGAGACCGGTAATATTATTGGAAACTTCGACCCACACTCAGCTGCAATGGGCTCAGCAGTCGGTGCTGGGGGTTTAAGATTATTAGATTCAATGGTAAATCCATCCAACATAACTGGCATGGAAAATGGATTTGGTTTTCAGGGAGTAAGCGGTTTCATGATAGATTCTGATAACAGATCTTTGCCAATGTACAATTCTTTCGATGCTTATTGTGGAGACGCTGTTTATGTAAGCAATGTGAATTTCTTCTCAGATTTTGCTGGTGGAATATATTATAAAAGAACTTTCTCAGATTTTGAATTTGCAACTTCACTTCAATATAGACCGCAGGTTAGTTTTAATGCAGATTATTTTGAGCAGGTTAGGAATAACAGGAATTCCGATGAAAATGGATACCCACCCAAGATAGCACAGAATTCTATAGAAAGCCAAGGTGGAATTAACGCGATTGCGTTCCAAACTGCATTTAAATATAAAAACATTGGTTCTTTAGGTTTAGAAATCGCACAACTAACTGGTGACTCGGAATTGGAAAGAAGTGTGATCTGGACGACTGAAGCACAAGATATTATGAATAATACGCTTACAGACACAATAAATACCTTAGATAGAGAGTTTTCTGCAATTCAATTTAAAGTTGGAGCTAATTTTCATATCTCTCCAAGATTTGATCTGGCTTTAAGTATTACACCTAAAGTTGAATTAGATGTAACTGGCAATAAAGATGGGGAAGATGTGAATACTGCAGTATTTGTTTATACAAAATTTGATTCAACCGGTACAGCTTTAGATTCACTAACATACGCACAATATATTCTGCCAATGAATGCACGTGTTGGATTTTCTTTTAAGCCAAGAAATATTATGCGAACAGTTATGAATTGTGATATGGAATATATAAAATGGTCAGACACAAATCCGCTTTATGATGATGCAATTAACTATTATATAGGCGTTGAGC
Source organism: Candidatus Cloacimonadota bacterium (assembly GCA_018654125.1). The sequence continues at coordinate 206 of JABIME010000372.1, read as the reverse complement.
ACATCTTAAAGAATAAAATTCCATTCCGTTTCGGATTTAATTATACAACCAGTTATGGTCTGCATGAAGATTCTGGATTTGTTTTTGCAAATGAGATAACAACACCAACATTTACTGCAGGAACAGGTTTTACTATCTTAGATAAATTCATATTTGATGTCTCTTTGGAATTCTCTAACCGTCAGTATGAAACTCTTGATATGTTT
>JABIME010000050.1 GCA_018654125.1 Candidatus Cloacimonadota bacterium | reverse complement strand
TAAATAATTTATTCTCATGATTTAAATATGGATATCCGGCTTCAGTAGCCAAGATCTGATTTGTTTCTGCAGAGAAATGAACATTATTTCCCATTATATCATCCACATTCACTTGATGACCATTATCTGTTGAGACCACATTTCCAAAAATATCAGCATCACCACTTTGTATCTCACTTGCAGAAACATCGGCAATTGCCTGATCTTTCTCAACCTTTTCAAACTGAGATAGATCATCCATTTCATATTGTTGATCTGGATTTATACAAGATTCAATATCAAAATTATATTTTATTCCTGCTTCAGATCTTGTTACATTTGCCAAAGCAATAAGAAAAGGTTCACCAATTTCTTTTGTAATTTCATTTTTAGCATTATAATCAATTGCCTCTTCCAATCCATTTTTCACTCCCACAGAAGAGAGTAGGTTAGAGATCTCTTTTTCATCTATCATATTGCCATTGTCTTGTATTGTGAGATAAGCTGAAAGATCATCTTTTGAAATTGTTAAGTAGAGTGACTTATCTGAATTTGTATAAATTTTTCCCTCAGTATTTTCATTCATTTTAAATACTCTCTCTAATAAAATCGACTACATCCTGAGCAGGTGTACCAGGTGTAAATATAGCCTTAAACCCTTTTGATTTAAGGAAATCAATATCTTCTTCAGGAATTACTCCACCACCAAAAAGCATTACATCATCTTTACCTTTTTCTGTAAGTAAAGCTGCTATTTTGGGAAACAGAAAATTATGAGCACCGGAAAGTAAACTTAAGCCTACTATATCTACATCTTCCTGAATTGCTGCATTTACTATTTGTTCAGGTGTTTGTCTGATTCCTGTGTAAATCACTTCCATACCTGCATCCCGCAATGCTCTTGCAATATATTTTGCACCCCTGTCATGTCCATCCAATCCTGGTTTTGCAATCATTACTCTGATCTTTTTTAATTCATCCATTAAGCCCCCATGTGAGAAATACAGAAACACATTTGACAATCATTCTTTATCGTCAACTTTTTTTAATAACAAAACCGCCATCTTTCGATAGCGGTTCCATATTTAATTTAGATGAAATTACATTTCTCTACTTCAGCAACAACATTCTTCCTATTTTTGTTTCTGTTTCTGTAGTTGCTTTGTAGAAATAAATTCCCGAAGCTGCATCTGTTTCATTTTGCGTTCTGCCATTCCATGTAAAATTATGCAAACCTGCAGATAGAGCATCATCAACCAAACATTTTATGAATTGTCCTTTTGAATTAAATATAGATAAATTTAGAGTTGAATTATTTGGTAGTGATAAATGAATCTTTGTGGAAGGATTAAAAGGATTCGGATAGTTACCCTTAAGAATAAATTCTTGAGTAATAAGTTGATTTTCTATTCCAACTTCCTCTACCAATTCAAAATCTGCGAAAGATATTTCTCCTATAATAACATTTACTATTATATCATCAGGAACATCATAGCCTTCTAAATAGCAGGAAACAGTATATTCTCCGGCTTCAACTTCTATATCGTATTCACCATTTACGTTTGTTATAGCTGTATAAGAGCCAGCAGTTATCTCTGCATTTTCAAGTAAAAGGCCATCTTCATCAGTAACAACGCCAGAAATAAAACCAGTTGTAAAAGTTCCTGGTACAAATTCATAAACACCCATATCAATAGTTGCAGTGCCATTTTCATCACCATCAATTATTCTGTCATTTCCATCTAGGTCAAAAACTGGAAGTGGAAAGGAAACCAAAGTTTCATCTCCAGTATCAATACAGGGTGAGGTTTCTGATAAATGAAGATCGAGATCAGCATAATCGATAAACTGAGGATCATCTGAAATGACAAAAGTTCCTGTAGAGCCATCACTTATGCAACTATTTGATAAATTTGCACTTCCATCTAATACGAAGATATCTTCCGGTAAGTTATTCCATAAAACTGAATTATACAGGTTTAACGTCCCTCCATTTACCCAAAAGGCACCTCCGGAAAGTGGAGAGATGTTATCTACAGCTGTGATATTTGTTGCTTCAATTGTACAACTAGTTGTTCCACAGGCAGCTCCAGAGCCAAATTGAGTCTCATTGTTAACAAAAAGGATATTTGCCATTATTATACTTGAGCTCACACCATATACTGCTGTACATGCTCCTGCATTATTATCGATAAACTTACAGTCATATAGTTCAGGATTTGAATTGTTCCAAAATGAAAAACCCGCAGCAAAAATATCTGAAGAATTTTGTTTAAAAGTACAACCATCTATTATAGGGTTTGAAGCGTAAGCTATTATGCTACCACCATAGAACGCACAATCATTCATCATAAACATACTATTATTGATATTTACATTTGAGCTATCTTCTAAGTATATTGCACCACCATCCCATTCACAATAATTCTGGAAGAAATAGGAGTTATCAATAGTAAGGTTTGAAGTATTAGAACAAAAAATCGCACCACCATTTTTATCTTCATTTTCACCCAAGCCATAACCCTGAATAAACTGACAATAGCTAATCTCATTTGCTGAAAGTGAACTGAGATTTCCATCATAAAATCTTAATCCGTGCCATCCAAGTGCTGCATCTAATGGTGTAAATCTTATTGAGTCTGTTACTGTACCATTTGCTACTATCCTACCGTAAATATTAAGCTTATAATGATCGTTAAAAATAACATCTACACCAGCCTCAATTTCCAGTTCTGTATCGGCTTGGATTATTATCTCTCCATCAATATAGTAAGGGCTTCCAGCTAAATCCCATACTCCACTTACATCACCTGCTGGAATAACTGTGGAACCAAGAATCACAGGCAATACAAACACAAATAATAAAATCAATTTTTTCATTTTTCTACTCCTTTTTTTACTTTAGTTATAAATTTTTCAAGTGGGATTGCATTATCCCAATATTGCTTAAAAATCTGTGTAAATGTTTGAGCTACATCTGTATGTTCAAAAGATGTGAATGTGAAATTTGAAATTGTACTAAGTTTGTTTTCAAGTGTAAAAACAGCAATCTTATTATCGAAAATAAATAGTTTCATGGGAAGCGATTTTGCAACTCTAACTTCCTCTCCCATACTTTCAAAATACTTCATTCTCTTAATGAAATTTTCTTGGTTCTCAGGTTCGATTTGATGTACTGCTTTGTAACTTACTCCTTTCTTAGCACTGTCTCTTTGAGGGATATTTAAATTGTTCAAATTGTTAACATTCATCAAATAAGGTGGTTTACTAAAAGCTAAAACCTCTTTCTCTGCTTCTGTTTCCAATTTTTCTAAAGTATTTATTATCGCTGATTTTGCATGTAGAATTTTTATCAGTTCTTTAGATCCCTGTTGTTTATCTGCTTCAAAATATGGGAATAATTCTTTTGATAGCTTTTCCATCAACTTTATGCGCATCTCTAAAGTTGTTTTTGTTGTATTAAAAGCTATCTTAGGGCTTATCGCCATCACTGTTCTTACTTTGCCATTAACCTCATGTACATAGCCCTTCTGTACTAAACTGGCAATTATTCCATAAACATTAGATCTATTCACTTTTACTGTTTGAGCAATCTTTGTTGCTGTTAAAGATTGTTTTAATAATAAAATATAGGTTTTAGCTTCGTTTTCTGTAAGGCCAACCATTACTAATTCATTTATAAATTCCTGCATCCATTATCTCCTTTTGTACCGCTACGGTGCAACAATATTCAACAACAGCAACCGTCAATACTTATTTTGTTGTATAACGGTACAACATAATATTTAGGTAATTGAAATATTGACAGAAAAACCTTATAGCTAAGAAATGTTTTGTAATTTTGGTAGTGTTTTTGCCAAATTACTATTCAAGTGGTTCGAGAAAATAAATCTAAAAAATTGTGAGGTTTGTATGTATTCAACTGC
>JABIME010000371.1 GCA_018654125.1 Candidatus Cloacimonadota bacterium | reverse complement strand
GCTAACTCTATGGCAATATGATGAAGTTTTTCAATTTTATATTTTGCATCTTTTAGAACTTGATCAAGTTGGAATTTATAAAGTGCCATTTCTATTGCAGAGTATAATTCTTTATCTTCAAATGGTTTGGAGATATAACCGTACGGAGCTGTAAGTTTGGCTTCGTTCAATGTGCGCTGATCGGAGTAGGCAGTAAGATAAATTACAGGAACGTTATACTCGCTCTGAATCGTGTTGGTAATATCTATACCGTCTAGAGTTCCCTCAAGCAGTATATCTACAAGAACCAGATCCGGCTTTGTTTTCTCAACAGTTTTTATTGCAGTTTCACCGGATTTTACGATATCAATAATATTATAATTAAATTTTTGTAATGCTCGTTTGATGTCATTGGCTATAATAATTTCATCTTCAACAATTAGAATATTTATCTCTTTAAGCATTTCATCTCCATAGCAATTTATGTAATGTTTCTAATATTAATTATCATAAATTCAAAAATTGTTTATTTGTTTTATTACTGCAAGTTTTTTTTATTTCAGGTTAGAACGAAAAGCGTGTCGAAGGTTAGTTGGGTTTTGCTGTGTTTGAGAATTAATGTTTCTATTTTTATCTTACTTTCCCAAAATCAATGATTCTTTGGAGATTTACCTTTGCCATTTCTAGTCCTTCGTTCCAGGTTATTTTTAAATCACTACCTGAATGACCAGTGTAACCATCATAAAACATAAAACTACTTTTTTGATATATATCATCCTTGATAACTTCTAAATATCCTCGTTCAATATATTCTGTTTCCCAAGGGTATTTGAGCTTTTCTAAAGCTTTCACTAAATGTTCTTGTTTGTTTCTACTTAGATAAGGGTAAAAATCGATAATAGCTTTCTCGTATTGTTCCATGTTTTGTTCAAAGTAAAAGCTAATAGGATTAACAACATTATTTGGTTTTTTGAAAGTTTTAAGAAAATATTGCGTATCAGTAAAAACCTTTCTGAATGGTTTTGCAGCATTATTATGTTCTTGCTTCGCATATTTGCTTTTTGAAACAAACCATACAATAATCCCACTTACAATAGCTGATATTATAGCTATAATTATTTGATCTCGCATCCCTCATCCTTTTCTGAACACACACCACTATCACTATCGTAATCCACTTCCAGAGAATCTTTCTTGTAGTATTTTGCAATATCAATTATCATTTTTCAGTTCGCATTTAAAATGCTGATTTTATTACGTTTACGTCAAGTTAAATATAATATTCACAGGTTAGAGTCATTGCGAGTTTGCTCCTTGTATTTTCAAACGAAGCAATCTCTACAAAATATTAGTTTGTTAACTTAATAGATTGCATCAACAGAAATCCTCTGCAAGATCCTTCGCAAAGACAATTATTGTTAGTTTGGATAGGCGAAATTACAAACTCGACTCATTATGTAGAATCATTTCAGTGTTATTTAATAATATATATATAATAAAAAACTCATAAGAGCATACAAAAAACTTGACTTCCCCCAGAAACATCTCACGTTTGACCCAGAAGTTCTCATAAATTCTCATTTTTACTCAAACACAAAGGAGGTTGTGATGTCGGGTGAATTCTTAGGCACTTTTAAAAACTCGGTTAACAAATCTAAATGGATCACAATACCTGCCGCTTTCAAGAAGAAATATAGTACACAGGCAAAGCAAACTGTTATCACCACATTGGGACCTGATGGAGATATTGCAATTTATCCACTTGATAACTGGAATGATAAGATAGCAATTTTAAAAAATGGTACAGACCGTGACAAACAGTTGCTTTCTAATCTGCGCATATTTGCTTCTTCCGAACAGAAAATAGAACAGAACGGCAGGATAAAGATCGGTTCGGATCTTTTAGAGATCACCAATATTACTGATAAAGTAATAATTAAAGGATCTGGAAATTACATCTCTGTTTGGAGTCCCGAAAACTTTGAGCAGTTCCGTCAGAAAAAATTAGAAGAGCACAGGAAAACATTTAATTCTATGGATTATCAGTAATGAACGAATATCATGTTCCTGTATTATTAGCTGAATGCCTAGAAGCTTTGGATCTGCAAGATAGCAAAGTTTATGTAGATGCTACCTTTGGCGGTGGTGGGCATTCAACAAAAATATTGGAAAGTGGAAAAGTCATAAAATTATTTGGAGTTGATCAAGATCCTGATTCAATTGAGCAAAGTAAGAAGTTGAAAGAAATGTATCCAGAAAAGTTCGTAATGATCAAAGAGAATTTTGCCAACATTAGAACAGGGCTGGCACTAGAGCGAATAAGGAAAGTTGATGGTATACTTTTTGATCTGGGTGTTTCATCGCATCAAATAAATGATCCAGCACGTGGTTTTAGTTTTAGAGGTGACGGAGATCTGAATATGCGAATGGATCAAGATTCCCAACTTACAGCAGCAGATGTAGTTAATACATACTCATTTGAAGATCTGGCTAGAATATTCAGAGAATATGGTGAAGAGAAAGAAGCTGCCAGAATTGCCAATAACATAATTTTAGAGAGAAGCAAAAAAGAAATTAAAACCACACTGCAGTTATCTACAATTATCGAGAATTGTATAATCTCTAAAAAGAGTATTAAAGCTAAAGCGAGGATCTTCCAAGCTCTACGGATATACATAAATAAAGAGATGGAAGTTCTTAAAACAGCTTTGAACGACTCAATTAAAATTTTGAACCCTGGTGGAAAGATAGTTGTAATTTCATATCACAGTTTAGAAGATAGAATTGTTAAAAATATCTTCAGGTATGAAGCAAAATCATGCATCTGTCCTCCAGAATTCCCGCAATGTGTGTGTGATAAAGTATCAACATTAAAAATCATCTCAAGAAAGCCTGTCGTTCCTACCTTGAGTGAAACAGAAAATAACCCGCGTGCCAGAAGCGCAAAACTTAGAATTGCCCAAAAGAGGGAGGTTTCATGAACTGGAAGATTATTGTAGTTGCAACTTTATTAATAGCTTCAATATTTTGTCATTACAGCAATAAGCACAAGCTCATTATTAGCGGACGTAAACTTGATGAATCACGCGAACTATATCAAGCATATATGGTTAATAATTTAGATCTGATCACTTTAAATAGTAAGTTAAGCTCTCGTGATAGAATTCAAAGACTAGCATCAGATAATTTAAATATGTTCTTTCCGGCAGACAACGAAAGCGTTCATAATATTAAATTTGATAATAAAAAAGAGACTTTCCGGCTGATAGATTACATTGTCCCATCAGCTGAAGCTCTAACCAGATGATATACTTGCTCATTCCAACGAATGAGTTTTTTTTTATGAATACAAGAATAAAATTCTTTATCGCCTTTAACATTGTTCTTATTCTTATTTGGATCGGTTACTTATTTTCTATACAGATAATGGATGCACATAAATTAAAAGCAACTGTTCAAATCCGTCAAAATCCATCCAAAGAGATATTAATACCAAACAGGGGAAATATTTATGACAGAGAAGGTGAACTGCTGGTAAGCTCTGTTAAATATTACCAGCTTGATATTGATAGACGTGCAATAATTGATGAATGTAAAAGAGGTTCAAAGTTTACAGTTGATGAAGTTTTTGCAAAAATAGCAAATATAGTTTCTAGCAACAGTGCAGCAAAAAAAGATAAACTATTAAGAAAATTAAATAGAAAACCGCAAAATTCAAGTATATACTTGGCAAAAGATGTTTCAGAAAATCAACTTCATATTATTAAACAAGAATTTGCCAAAGAAAAAATAAAAGGTCTCGTAACATCATTCAGCAATATTAAAAGGTCTTACCCTCAAAATAAACTTGGATCAAATTTTTTAGGCATTATTGATGATAAAGGCAATGGAAACTCGGGCAATTCTATTTATACAACAATTGGAAGAAATGGAGTTGAAGCTACTTATAACAAGCAATTATCTGGTGAGATTGGTTGGAGAGAAACAATATATGATGCAAATAATCGCATGATTCCGCTTCTATTTTTAAAAGAAAGATCTGCAATTCCCGGTAACTCTGTATACCTTACAATAGATAAAGAAATACAGGAAATATTGGAAGAAAAACTGATCATGGGTTTAAAAGAGTACAAAGCAAAAAATGCAATTGGCATTGTAATGGAACCTCATACAGGCGAGATATTAGCAATGGCTGGACTTAATGAAGATCATAAGAAGAGATCAGCAAAAGAACTCCGGGCTGTAACAAATATTGCAGCTTCATTCATGTTTGAGCCTGGTTCAACCCTAAAACCAATTACAGCTCTTCTTGCTTTAGAAAAAGACATTTATAAACCAACAGATCAAATTGATTGCACAGACTATCATCTTGAATATGAATCGGAAGAACGAGTGATTAAAGATGATCACAAATATAAAACACTAAATTTTAAGGATATTATTGCATATTCAAGCAATGTTGGAATTAGCAAGATAGTTGAAGAGATAGGAAGCAAAGTTCTTTATGAGCGTATGATCGCAATGGGATTCGGCCATAAAACAGGTTCAAATATTTCTGGTGAAGCATCCGGAATTTTTAGAAAATTAAAAGACTGGCAGGGATTTTCGCTTCATTCAATATCTTTTGGGCAGGAAATTTCTGTAAGTGCATTGCAGCTTGCAAATGCATATTGCTCTCTTGCAAATGGTGGAAAAGTTTTGCAACCGCACATCATTAAAGAGATTAGAGATAAGAACAAT
>JABIME010000370.1 GCA_018654125.1 Candidatus Cloacimonadota bacterium | reverse complement strand
TTCCTATAAACAAATAGACGCAAATAAGATTTTAAAGCAATGTTTGTTATTCCTGGCTTAATGGGAACCATTGACTCATTAATTACAAAAATATTTTCAAAATCCACTGGATCAAATGGCAGGTCGATTTCTGATGATTCCATTTCTTCATTTGTGATTGCACCATCTATTATATTATCATTATATAAACTTACGGCAACCTCACTTCCTAAAACAAATCTCTGATTCATCATCGAAAGCCGTACATCGCTTCCAAATAAAAGGTTATCTTTTGGGCTTATAACAAGAACACTATCTGATTCATTACGATAATAATTTTCATTTAAAGAACTAATATCATCTTTATTCTTTGCGAATCCGAAACCTATCATAAAGTTTTGTGGACTTCCCAATTCTAAACGTAAAGAATTATTAGATTGTTTAAAAGTTCCATTTCTACTCAATGAATCTTGTCCTGTGATACTTTGAGATATTTTACCATCAACACCGCGCTTTATTTTCCCATATGTATACATAAGCCGGAATGATTTGAAATCTAACTTACCATGTATACCCATAACATTTTTACTGCTTAAAAGAAAACTGTTCATTTTTGGAGCATGATCTCCAAGTGTAAGATTAAAATGTGGAACAAACAATGAAAGATTGTATCTATTCACTGCTTGTGCAGAACTTGTTTCTAATGAAGATAGGTAAATTTTAGATTTAAATTTGAGCCATTTTTGAGAGCCTTTAAAACTTAGTAGAAAATTAGCAGATTTATCTGAATCATCAAGATTATCTTTAGATGTATTCATGTATCGCATTGATACAAGTGCTCTTCCAGATAGATCCATTGGCAGTTCAAAGCCTTTTACCTTAACAGTTGTTATCCAATGTTCCGATTCTATTACGCTTCCATCAAGCATTTTTGCTTTAACGTAAAACGAATGTAATCCTGGTTTTGCTTTAGAAACTTTGTATGTAAGAGCATTTGTGAAAATTCTTGATCCTTTTGTAACATCTTTGCCATTTACAAACACTTGAATTGAATTGTGATCAATATCGTCTGAGATTGCAAAAATGGAAACAGCTATCAGAAATTCATTATTTACATCAGAAAACGCATTATCAGGAGACAATAGAACAAAACCGTCATTAACATCTTGAGGTGCATTAACAGCTATTCTTAAAGGATTTATTTCTGGTTGAATAGAAGGATGCGTAATAATATCACCGTTTATGCTTTGAATCACAAAATAGTACTCTGCATTTGAAGAGTAATTAGAAAACTCTTTCATTGTCGATGAATATTTAGGATTTGATTCTGAGCCGGGTTCCATCTCTTTCTCGGTATAAGAAGTTTCACCTGTTTGTCTGAAAAATACATTTATCTTATTAATATCAGAATATCCTTCCCGTATTTCCAATTCAAGATCTATTACTTTTCCAACAATTAAATTTAAGGGTTGTTCATGATGAAATGACACATTTGAAAACAATGAAACTAAAATGAAAAGTAAAAAAATAATTAAAATGTTTTTTTTCATCATTACCTCTATTCAAATTCGATTTCAATGGATCTAGTTTCTCCACTTTCATTTTTCAGATTAATATTCAATATTTCAGAGTTTGGAACATCATACCCTTCCATTTCACCCTCAATAATAATACTCACAATTATGTCACCTTCTCCTGAAGAACTAGCTTTTTGACCTTTCCCAACATTTGCTTCATTGCCATCCTTTTTGTTTTTAATATTTACAAGACCCTCTAAAGTATAAAGATTTGTAACACCATTTTCATCGACAGCCAGAACAAATTTTGTTCCCTTCACAGATACAACAGTTGTTGGTGTATCTATAACAAATTCTCCAGTATTCTTTGATACCTTTGCCCATAATTCACCAAGTTTCATCGTAGATTTTTTATTTAGCTTACCATCTTTTTTTTCTGCATTTATTGTTAATATACTATTGGGAAACAATTTAACTACAGAACTTCCATCAATGAATTTAACAACAGCAAATGATTCATCTTTACTTTCTAAGACATCATTATTTTCTAATTCAGTTCCATCCTTTGCACTCTGATCTTCTTCTTTATGAGTGAGTACTACATCTCCTTTTACTTTCAATGCTATTCCAATTGACTCTTGTGCGATCAACGAGATCACAAAAATAGAAATTAATACGACAAAAATTATTTTCTTTTTCATTTTATACTCCTATTCAACTGTAATATTAATTGGCACAATATTGCCGGATGAAATTTCTTCTAAAATTTCCATAAGTGTCTCCACTGGAATTTCGCTTCCTTGCCAGATAATGTTATCTATGGTATATCCTGCTTCTAATAAGCTAATTATCTCTTCAACTCCTTCTATGCCTAATTGATTTAAAAAGTTCAGAAGAATCTGCAAGCTTAATTCTTCGGTTGCAGTATCAGATAATTTGAATAGATACATAGTGCT
>JABIME010000369.1 GCA_018654125.1 Candidatus Cloacimonadota bacterium | reverse complement strand
TTATCCTTTGGTGGATTAATAGGTATAGCAAAATCAGAATATGATTATAGTTATTGGACAGAAGAATATAAATGGACATATACTTATATTGTAATTGGTGGACGTGCTGCTTATCATTTGAAGCTTGATTCTCCAAAAATAGATCCTTATGGTGGAGTTATGTTAGGTTATAATATAGTTTCTTTCACAGAACCATCAGGTTATTCTGGAACTGGTTATTCTAGCGGTAGTAGTTATTTAATGTATGGTTTTTATGGTGGTGCTAGATATTTCTTCAATCCTAAAATGGCTGTTTATGCAGAACTTGGCTATGGATTTGGATATCTTAATTTAGGAATTTCCTATAAACTATAATTTTATCTCCAAGTTGTTTATACCGGATCAATAAAAAGATCCGGTATTTTTTTTATATGCAATATGTTTATTCAAATAAAATCATTATAATTGATGACATTTCCCTTGAAAAACTCAGAAAAAGATTGCTTTAAAATGCATTATTCCAATATTTGTAAAAAATTTGGAGGATATATTGGACGACCTGTTTATTGAAGATGAGATCAAAGATCTGTGTGAAAAAATTGCACATTATAATGAACAATATTATCGAATTGCAGTTTCAAAAATATCTGATCTCAAATTTGATGAATTAGTTAAAAGGCTTCAAGCTCTTGAAAAAAAATATCCTCAATACAAAACCAGTAAATCTCCAACAGAGACAGTTGGCTCAGATATTTCCGGTAGTAATAAAATAATACCACATAAAGCTCGTATGTATAGCTTAGAAAATGCATATTCATTAGAGGAAGTTGAAGCCTTTTATGATAAGATTAATAAAGAAGTAGGTGGATTTGCCATGTTTACAACAGAGTTAAAGCTTGATGGATTCAGCATTAATATTTATTATGAAAATGGCAAATTGCAATATGCCACAACTCGTGGAGACGGTTTTGAAGGAGAAGATGTAACTGAAAATGTGAAAACAATTCCAACAATTCCATTAGCAATTGAGCTAGATGAACCAATAGAGGTTAGAGGTGAAATTTTTTTGCCTAGATCAGAATTTGAGCGGATAAATTCAGAAAGAGAATTAAAAGGAGAGAAGCTTTTTGCAAATCCTCGTAACGTTGCTGCTGGAACTATAAAGCTCAAAGATACTGAAAAGGTTAGAACTAGAAAGTTGGATTATCGAGTTTATTCTGTTGGATTATTTGAAAACGAAAATGTGAAAACTCAACAAGATTTATTGGAAATTTTAGATAAACAGGATTTCAATATTGTTGAGTGTAAACTTGTTGAAAGCATTGAAGAGATTGCAAATCAGTGTGATAGATGGGAACGAACCAGGAATGAATTGGATTATGAGATCGACGGATTAGTTATAAAAGTCAATGATTTCCAATTACAACAAAGGTTTGGATTTACTACAAAATCACCTAAATGGGCGATTGCATATAAATTTAAAGCTGAGGAAGTTCAAACACAAGTGTTGGACGTTGATTTTCAAGTAGGAAGAACAGGGGCTGTAACTCCAGTTGCAAGATTAAAACCTGTATTCATTTGCGGATCTATGGTTTCTAATGCAACTTTGCATAATGAAGATGAAATTAAACGTCTTGATCTGCGAATAGGTGATTTAGTTACGATTATCAAATCCGGTGAGATAATCCCTAAAATTATTAAAGTGAACTTAGATGCTAGAGAAACAGACACAAGTAAAGTTGAATTTCCAAATTTGTGCCCAGTTTGTGAAACAAAGTTAAAACGAGAAGAAAATGGAGTTATTTCTTATTGTGATAACATTAATTGCCCCGCTCAAATTCAAAGACGGATCCAACATTTTGCTTCTAGAGTGGCTGTTGATATTGATGGTTTAGGTGAAGCAGTTGTAAAACAATTGATTGAGCATAATCAAATAAATAAAATCCAAGATATCTACACAATTGATTTTGAAGAATTTAGAGATTATAGTAAACAAGGAATAAAATCAGCTGAGAATTTGAAAAAAGCTATTGAAAACTCTAAAACACAGAAATTTCATAAAATATTGTTCGGATTTGGAATTCGCTTTGTAGGTGCAAAAATATCTAAAATTCTTTGTTCACATTTTAATAATATACATGAACTTGTTAGTACTAGCTATGAAGATCTTGTTGAAATTGATGAGATCGGAGAAAAAATTGCCCATTCAGTTTATGAGTTCTTCCGAAATGAAAATAATTTGTTAATGATCGAATCATTGCAGAATACCGGCATGAAAATGATCAGTGATAATATTATAATTGAGAACATTCTAAATAGCGCAAAATTTATTATAACCGGTACGTTAGAAAAATACAGTAGGAATGAGATCAAAGAGATGATCGAGCAAAATGGTGGGAAAGTGATCTCTGCTGTAAGTAAAAAACTTAGTTATATTATCGTTGGTGGAAATCCGGGATCAAAATTGAAAAAAGCAAAGGAAATCGAATCTATAAAGATAATTAGCGAAAATGAATTCTTAAAAATGATTAAAAAATAAAATGAAGATATTAGAAAGATACATCCTAAAAGAAAACTTTAAACCATTTGTTGTATCGCTTATGGTTACTACTTTTGTTATGTTGCTTGATAAGATAATCGATCTTTTGAATCTTATTATAGAAAAGCATCTTGATATTGTAACTATCGCTTCAATCTTTGGATTAAGTTTACCATTTATTTTAGCACTTACTATTCCAATGGCAATTCTACTTGCTTCCATCATGTCTTTTGGAAGACTCTCGGTTGATAATGAACTGATTGCCTTTAAATCTTGCGGAATAAATATTTATACACTTCTAAAACCAACAGTAATTGCAGCTCTTTTTATATCATTTTTTATGGTTTACTTTAATAATGCTGTTCTGCCAGAGACAAATCACATTCTAAAAAATATGATGATAAAAGCAAATTATCGACGTCCTGCAACGGCTATTGTTCCGGGAACTTTCAATACTATGAAGAATTATACGATTTATGTGAAAGAGCGAATTGATGATGAACTTTTTGGAATTCTCATTTACAATAGGGAGAAAACAAAATTTCCACAAACAATATCTGCAGAATGGGGAAGAATAGAATTAGCAAATGGTGGGAACAGCCTGAAGGCGATACTTTACAATGGGCAAATGCATGAACGCGACCAG
>JABIME010000049.1 GCA_018654125.1 Candidatus Cloacimonadota bacterium | reverse complement strand
GGTGATCTTATAGATGATGTAATTGTATGTTCTGAAGATAATTTTGTACGTTGTTTTAATGGAAATTCATCCGGTATTGCAGACATCATGTGGGAATTTGAAATCTATTCAGGCAATGTATATTCACAAAATAGCCTAATAGTTGCTGAAGATGTTGATGGAGACGGATTTAAAGATGTTATTGTAGGAACAACCGGCGGCGATAGGGCAATTCGTGCAATTTCAGGGAAAACCGGTGAATCTATTTGGGTATATAATACAAATAATTATGGAGATGGCGGTTGGGTTTATCAGGTTGATGTCTCATATGATTATAATAATGATGATGTTTTAGATGTACTTGCTGCAACAGGAAATGACGGATCTGGAACAGGACCACAAAGAATATTCTGCATTGATGGAGTTACTGGAAACGTAATTTGGGATTTCTTTGTAGCCGGCCCTAAATTCAGCTGTATTGGTATTTCTGATATAAACAACGATGGTATTCCTGATGCAATTGGAGGAGGTTCTAATTCCACCGAAACAGATGGTAAGGTTTGGGGAATAGATGGTTCGAATGGTTCTCAATTGTGGGAATTCACAACCGGAGGAAGCTCTGTTTGGGCTTTAGCAGAAGTTTATGATATTTCTGGAAATGGTCTGAATGATGTTGTTGCAGGAGACTTCGGAAGTAATTACTATGGCATTAATTCCTTTAATGGGTCTATGGAATGGAACGGTTCTATTAACCTTGGATTGATCATTAGGTTTGAAGGCTTGGATGATGTTAACGGGAATGGACATCCTGATATTGCAATTGCCAGAAGTTCACAAGATAATGCGATCGTAATTGATGGTCTTACTGGAGAGAATATCTGGTTACAACCTTTGGCAGATCAGCCATGGGTAGTAGATAAGATCGGTGACCTCACAGGAGATGGCATTAATGATATTGTTTGGGGAACATTATTCGGCAGCAATTTTGGTTATTTTATGGATGGTGCAACAGGGAATATTCTTTCACAAACATCCGTTGGTTCAGCTTGTGATGCTATTGCTGGTATCCCTGATGTTGCTTCAGATGGGTCTTGGGAAATGGTGTGTGGTGGCAGAAACGGAATGGTGATCTGTATTTCCGGTGGTGAAGCAGCTTCCAATTCACCAGAAATTTCTATCCCCGATCCTTCTGATATTGTTGAACTTTTGGGAAACTTTCCAAATCCATTTAACCCAGAAACTTTAATTAATTTTAACCTGAAGAAGGATGCCAAAATCTCTTTACAAGTATTTAATGTTAAAGGGCAATTAATTAGAACTTTAATTGATGAACAATTAACTATATCTACTTATAATATAGTTTGGAACGGAAAGAATGACAATGGTAATACAGTTTCATCCGGTGTATATCTTTATAAATTGCAAGCCAATACACAACTAGAAGTAAAAAAGTGTATTATGCTTAAATAATAATTGATTGAAAAGTATAAATAGAGGTGGAAGTTTTCCACCTCTATTTTTTTATTGACATTATATCTATATTATTTTCAATACATTAGTAAATTAGGTATTAATAATTTATCATAAATATATAAAGGGAATTGAATGAAGCGAAATGAACTAATTGACTGGCTATTTGACAACGGAGAAGCAATAATTAGGTATCGTACGGCAACTGAACTTGCTGATGACAAATCTGAATATAATATTTCTTCTTTAAGAACTGATTTAATGAAAACACCAAAAGCTCACTATTGGATGAAATGCCTCAAGGATAAACGCAGGTTAAACTATATTCACGGCAGTTATGATTACTGCTTTGAAAATGCAATGGGCAAACTTATCTTTATGGGAATAAAGGCTGGTTTTAATAAATTGGAAGATTCTTCAAAGTCATATGTAAAATGGTTAAAAGAAAGTATCGAGACAGAATCAGAAGAATTTATAGAAAATCCAATTGATTTCTTCTATGAAAATCTTATTGCTTCATTTTTATCTGCTTCAGGTTTTAAAGATATTGAGCCAGTTAACACTTTTATTCGTGAACGAATAGAGATGATCTACGATTTTACTAAGGATAATAATTTTTCCATTTTTGCTGATAAAGCAAATTATAAAGGTATCTCAAGTGCTTTTGACGATCATCCATTAATTGATCCTGAATTATACATTGATGGAAAATTTAAATTACCGTGGGTGCATGATCTACTGGCTTTTTCTGCATTTTACAATGAATTTCCAGAGAAGATCGATCATATAATTTCCTATATCTTAAATGAAAAATATCAGAAATTCCCAGAGGGGTACGGAATTGTAATGGCAGGTGTTAAACGCTATACAGTATTAGGGTGGAATGTTTGGTTACCCGGATATTCAGGATTTGATATTGATGAATTTCATAAGCAAAATATTATTCCCCGAATGATCTTGATGAAGCCTTTTAAAGTTGCTCGAGAAAGCAAATGGTATAAAGGTTGTCTGAAACACTTAGAGCAGTTTAAGCAAAAAGATGGAACTTATCTATTCCCAAAAGAATACTTAAAAGAGAAAAATAACTCATACTTTATAACCGGATCACATATGGGTCTTGGTGAGAATAGAAGATCAAAAGATGGTCTCGCCTTAGAATCAACTTTCTGGATGTTGAAATTATTGGAAAAGTAATTTAATTAAAATTTATTATATAAAACAATCTCATTTATTGGTTTCAGGTTTCGCCCTTTCATATCGATAGCAGGATATCCAATTGGTAAAAGCGCAACAATTTTATAATCTTCTGGAAGGTTAATCAATTTTGCCATTTTATCATGATCAAATGCTCCGATCCAACAAGTTCCAAGCCCCAATTCAGTTGCCTGTAAAGCAATATGTTCACCTGCAATTGCTGAATCTATTACGTAAGCTTCCTGTCCACACGTCATCTTGTAATCAGTATTATTTGCACAGATTACAATTGTTACAGGAGCCTGTGAAACAAACTGCTTTCCTTTGCAAATATCAGAAAGCTTTCTTCGTTTCTCTTTATCTTGTATCACAACAAATTTCCGAGGTTGAATATTTCTGGCAGATGGTGCTAGCTGGGCAGCTTTAAGGATGACATCCAATTTATCCTGTTCTAACAGTTTATCCTTAAACTTTCTAACACTATATCTCTTTTTTATGCAATTTAAAAGCATCTCAAACCTCCTTTATGTATTTGGAATATAAAGCATAACCTAAAATTATGAAGTTGCAAGTCAAATAATTTGTTTATCTATATTATAAAAAAGGCTCCCAAAAAATGGAAGCCTTTTCAATATGGCTCCTGAAGAGAGATTTGAACTCCCGACCTAGTGGTTAACAGCCACCCGCTCTACCGCTGAGCTATTCAGGATTAAACTTAATAATTGATGACTTTTTAAATTCAACACTATTTGTGTCAATATTAATTTTTCCTAAATTTCACCTAAGAATCAATTAATTATTATTCAAATTGCTTCTTACTAATTTTATTATTGACAAGAAGTATTCATATATATGTTCTTTTAAAAAAAAGGAAACCGAATGAAGAATAAAACAATAATCTTTTGGATAGTGTTAATTTTCTTAAATTGTACATTATTGGCAAAAGACGTAGTTAGAATTGGGTTATACGAAAATTCACCCAAGATATACACAGATAAGAGTGGCAATGTTTTAGGTTTCTGGGCAGATATAACGGAGTATATAGCAGAAAAAGAAAATTGGGAAATCGAATGGATTCATGGTGATTGGGAAAAGTGTTTGAACAGATTGGAAAACAACGAAATTGATATTATGGTTGATGTAGGATTATCGCCAGCAAGAGCAAAAAGATTTATATTCTCTAATGAAACTGTTCTTTTAAGTTGGTCACGTATTTATACTAATAAGAGTGTTTCGATTAATTCAATTCTTGATTTAGAAGGGAAAAAAATTGCAGGATTGAAAGGCAGTGTTAACCTCAATGGACCTCAAGGGTTAAAAGATATCGTTGATAGATTTGAAGTAGATTGTACAATTATTGAAATGAGTGATTACGATAAGATTTTTAGTGCTCTAGCCAACGAAGAGATTGATGCAGGAATTACAAATAAAGATTTCGGAAAGTTTCATGAAAATAACTCTAAAATTAGTACTACTCCAGTAATTTTTCAACCAGTTCGTTTACTATTTGCTTTTAATAAAAATTCCAAGTTAACATCCAAACTTGTTAAAAGTATTGATCAGAACATTAAATCATTAAAAGAAAATCATAAATCAATTCTTTATAAATCAATGAAAAAACATTTGACTGAATCAATCAAGGTTGCATTTATTCCAAATTGGTTAAGATATTTAATAATTATAATAGCCATATTGCTACTCATTCTTTTTGTTTTTAATCGAATTTTAGCAATTCAAATAAAACGAAAGACACGTGAGCTAGAACTTGATATTATAAAACGCAAAAAGGTAGAGCATACTCAAAAAGAAAACTCTCAAAAATTAAGTTTGATGATAGATCAATCTCCTGTTGGAGTCTCAACAACAAATTTAAAAGGAGAATATCTTTCGGCAAATCCAGCTTATTGTGAAATGGTAGGTTTTTCCGAAGATGAATTACTAGAAAAGAAGTTTGCTGACCATACACATCCTGATGATATTGAGGAAAACAAACTATTGAATTTGGATTTATTAAAACAAAATATTCACTCTTTCGATTTAGAAAAAAGATATATCAAGAAAAATGGAGAGACTATCCATGCGTTTTTACGTTCCCAAATTGTAATAGATGAAAATGGTGAACCGCTATTTGAACTCGCTATTTGCGAAGATATTACTAAACAAAAAAAAGTAAAGACTGAACTCCTCCGTTCTGAGATGCGAATGAAGGCTATCTATCAGGATGCACTGGATGTTATAGCTGTTGTTGATTTAAAAAAAGGTAGTATTGTAGACATCAATAAATCTGTAGAAAATATTTTGGGTTACAAAAGAGAAATGTTAATTGGCAAACCATTCAACGTTCTATTCGCAGCTGAAACAGACAAAACTCGCGAACAACTTTTCAAAGAATTAAGGATTAACGGTGCGGTCTTTGAATCACAGAATTTTAAACGTGAAGATGGCTCTATATGCCCTATGGATCTTTCCATTACTAAAATACCGTGGAGTGATACAGATGCTGCTCTGGTAAATCTTCGTGATGCTACAGAAAGAACAAATACAGAAAAAATAATTCAAAAAGATCTAAAAGAAAAAGAAGTTATGCTTATGGAAATTCATCACAGAGTAAAAAATAACCTTCAAATAATTTCCAGTATGCTAAAAATGCAGTCTGTATATATTAAAGATGAAAAAGCACTTGAATATTTTAAAGATAGTCAGAATCGTGTAAAATCGATGTCGCTCATTCACGAAAGTTTGTACCAATCTGAAGACCTGAGCAAGATCAACCTTGAAAGATATATTAGGAAATTAATTAATCAGTTAATAATATCTTTTAGAGATGACAATAAAAACATTAAAACAATTTTAGATATTGATGATATATCATTTAATATTAATAAAACTATCCCGCTTGGTTTACTTATTAACGAAATTGTCTCAAACGCATTTAAATATGCTTTTTTAAATATGACTGAAGGTGAAATATCTGTCTTTCTAAAAAAGAAAGGAGAATCATATACCCTTACAATATCTGATAATGGTGTTTCTATACCGGAAGACCTTGATATTGAAAACACAAATTCTCTTGGACTTCATCTTGTTAATGCACTTATATCTCAGCTTCATGGGAAACTTGAACTCAATAGAAAGAATGGCACTTCTTTTGAAGTAGAGTTTAATTTGGAACCGGAGAAATAATAAACGTTTTTCAATAATATTTAGTTCTGTTTAAATGAATTATTCTTTCAAATATAACCATTAAAACACTCTTGACAGATTATCAACACTCTTTTTTTCATATTTATAAAATTTATTTAAAGTAAGGAGTTCATTAAAATGATTCGTATAAAAGACCTAACCAAGAATTATGGTTCTGTACGTGCAGTTGATAACATTAATTTTGAGATCAACGAAGGTGAGATCTTAGGATTTTTGGGTCCGAACGGAGCAGGAAAAACAACAACACTAAGAATGATAACCTGCTTCCTCTCACCTACTTCTGGCAATATAGAAGTAGAGAATATGAATATAAACAATAAGCAATTAGAGATAAAAAAACTAATCGGTTATCTTCCTGAGCATAATCCGTTATATATAGACATGACAGTTTACGATTATCTAAAGTTTATTTCGGATATTAGAGAAATTCCAAATTTCAGTACACGTATTAAACAGGTTATTGCTCAATGCGGATTAGGCGGTGTTGTTCAAAAACCCATAAATATTCTTTCTAAAGGATACAAACAGCGTGTTGGCATTGCGCAAGCAATACTTCATGACCCAAAAATACTAATCCTTGATGAACCAACAAGTGGCCTAGATCCAAACCAGATTGTTGAGATCAGAGAGCTGATAAAAGAGCTTGGAAAGGAAAAAACACTTATCATTTCCAGCCATATTTTGCAGGAAGTTCAAGCTGTTTGCAGCCGAATAATAATAATTAATGAGGGCAAAATAGTTGCAGATGGATCTACCGAAGAATTACAATCTGCCTTCCAAAATAAAACAAAATTAGTACTCGAACTTATGGCTCCAGAAAATGAAATTCCAGAAATATCAGAAAAGTTAAATGAGATTAATATTCTATCTATCTCCCCACTTAGTGAGACAACATTTTGTGTTGAAGTAGAGTTTGATGTAGCTAAAGATGTGAGAGCAGAAGTTTTTGATTTTATTAAAACAAAAGATTGGAAGATATTAGAAATGCATCGTCAAAACATCAGTTTAGAAGCAGTGTTCCGCAGCCTTACTATCGAAGGAGGTGAAAAATGAATCTTGCATTAACTATCACAAAAAAAGAAATGAAAAGTTATTTTAATTCTCCTGCTGCTTACATAGTTTTGGTAATTTTTCTTCTACTTAGCGGTTGGTTCTTTGCCAGCCCATTATTTATTAATAATCAAGCAAATTTGCGCACACTTTTCAGCATAATTCCACTCTTGTACCTCTTCTTCATTCCAGCAATCACGATGGGTCTTCTTTCTAGAGAAAAAAATACAGGAACAATGGAGCTTCTTGCAACTCTCCCTCTAAAAGACACACAAATAGTAATGGGGAAATTCTGGGCTTCTGTCTCGCTTATTGGAGTTGGATTACTGTTAACTTCAGTTCATTTTTTCACAATTATCCTGCTTGGAACAAACGTAGATATTGGGGCAATTTTCTGCGGTTATATTGGTTTATTATTCCTTGGGGCTGTTTACAGCTCAATTGGAATTTTTGCTTCAAGTATTACAAGTAATCAAATAGTTTCGCTTATAATCAGCTTTTTTATAATATTCTTCTTCTTTGTAATTAAATTTTTTCTATTTTTCGTACCTGACTTCTTAGTTGGAACATTCCAATTCTTAAGTATTGATTACCATTTCTCTAATATTATCCGTGGAGTTATAGATACGCGAAATATAATCTATTTTGTTAGTTTGATCGTGTTATTTCTTAAACTCGCACAATCATCTTTAGAAAATCGGAATTGGAAATAGGAGGGATATTATGAAAAAGAAATTAACAATCGATATAATAATCCTTATTGCAATTCTTATTTTTGTTAACCTCATCTCATTAACAATCTTTAAGCGTTTTGATCTTTCAAAGGGAAAAATTTACTCCCTTTCAACTTCCAGTAAAATAGCAGTAAAAGAGTTAGATAACAGGCTTATAATAAAAGCTTATTTCTCTAAGAATATGCCTGGTGAATATGCAGATTCACGTCGTTTTGTTCAGGATATACTCTCTGAATATCAGGCATACTCACAAGGAAATTTAAAGTTTGAATTCTTAGACCCTGCAGATGAACAAGAACTAAAGAAAGAAGCTCAACAAAATGGGATAATGCCGGTTTCTATGCGTGTTATCGAGAACGATAAACTAGAAATTCGTGAAGTGTACATGGGTCTTGTATTTCATTATCAAGATAAAATTGAATCATTACCAATGATAAAAAACACTCAAGGGTTAGAGTATGATGTAACAGGTAAAATAAAAAAGATCTCTGCAACCGGACTAAAGAAGATCGCTATTTTTGATCTAGAGAAAGATGCTCCACAACAAATTCCGGGGCAACAGCAAACTGGTAATGCATTTGCTACTATCACCCAGTTTCTCTCCGAAAGTTATGAGATCTCTCAGATCAATCTTAAAAGACCTGTAGAAAATGATATTGATGCACTAATTATTGCAGGTATCGAAGATTCTCTTGAAATGTCTCAGCTTGTTAATATCGATCAGTACCTTATGCAAGGTGGGAACATCATTCTATTCCAGGATAGAATTACTGCAAATATCCAGCAGATGTCAGCCAATCCAATAAATTCCGATCTTTTCCGACTTCTTAGTACTTATGGAATTTCTATTAAACAAAATCTGGTTATTGATGCACAATGTGGACAAGTTACAGTTCAACAGCAACGTGGTATGTTCCGAACACAAATACCAGTAAGTTATCCTTTCTTCCCAATAATAAATAATGTAAATAAAGATAATATTCTTGTAAAAAATCTTGATTATATGCAGCTAATTTTTGCTTCCGAAATTGATACTACAAACATTAGCAATGATATCTCTTTTGAACCGCTACTTTTTACTTCTGTGAACAGCAGTGAAGTTACAATGCCACTGCTAGATATTTCATATCTTCCTTATTTGAACACTGACCTTAAGATAATGTTTATAGACGAGCCTAAAGTTGTAGCTGGGATATATAGTGGAAAATTTGTGAGTAACTTCATGAATCACACTAAAGATGAAAATGGTGTGGGCAGTACAGAATCTGGTAAGATCTTGCTTGTATCAGATTCCGACTTTGTTAAAGATGGTGCTGGAGCAGGTGTTCCTGGAAACAGAGATTTTGTGTTAAACGCTGTCGATTATATGGTTTCGGATGGCACATTAATTGAGATAAGATCACGTGAAACGCAATTCACCCCATTAAAAGAGATAAAGCCTGGAACTAAGAAATTTGTGCGATGGCTAAATATTCTTCTTCCTTCTATATTACTAATTTTATTTGGAGTTTTACATTACAGAAAAGAGTTAAAAAGAAGAAAACATATTGGAGAACTTTATGAGTAAAAAGCAAAAAACATATATTGGAATCCTGGTTATTCTGGTAATTGCATTCCTAATAACGAAAATAGATAATAATGTAGAAAAACGAATCCAGTTTTTCCAAGCTGATTCTGCAAAGATAGCTTCAATTGAAATATCAAATATTAAAGATACATTAAAAATATCAAAACTAAATGGTATATGGAAAATTGTATCTCCTTTCGAAAAAGAAGCAAATGAATATCAGATCCAAAATATATTTACTAAAGTATTAAATGTAAAGGCTTCTAATCTACCAATTTCAGAAAATGAAGATTCATTTAATACTTATAGAGTTACAAGCAGTCAGGGTACCTTATTAAGATTCTTAGATAAGAATGATAATATGCTAGATGAGGTAATTGTAGGAAAAAGTTCTTCCTCTAAAACAACTCCGGTAAGAAGACCGAATGAGAACAAAATATTCAAATTAGAAGAGAACATTAATTATATTGTAACTACAAATACCGATGATTGGAGAGAAAAAACAATATTGGAAATTGAAGATTACAATATCTCTAAAATCTCTGTTCTCAGCGAAATCAGTGCATATGAACTTACACCTTCAGACTCAGTATGGAATTATGCAGATGGGAAGAGCAGTTTAATAGTAAGCTTAAATAACAAAGCCCTTTTAGATGTTCTTACGAAATTAACTCAGCTTAAGGTTAATGGATTTGTTAATTACGAATATGAAGTTTATAAAGAAAAACTTGCTATGCCAAGCATAGAGATTGGTATTGAAATACTTGATGGTTCAAATCATTATGTTCGATTAGCAATGGATAAAGATCCCAAATATGTTATGCAGTTAGATAACAATGAGGAATTCCTCTATTCTGTTTATCAAGATTGGGTTGATATCTTCACAAAAGAAGCAATGGATTTTAAATAAGTTTTCCATTTTAAGTAAATATTACTAAGCTCGTTCTTAATGAACGAGCTTTTTTATTTTAATTGAGAAGACTTTTCATTTACTCAGAATATTAATAATATTTGACATCAATACTTCAAAAACATAAATTCGACTTTTTTTCAAAAGTAAAAAATTGAAAAATTCATTTGGGAGTTTTATGGATATTCTTAATTTTGGGGATTGTATAAAAAATGGTGACTATAAATTGCACTCCAAATTTAAAAACGTTCATAATTACATAAATAGCAAACAATTGGTTTCACTGGTTTCCACCAAAGTTGGCTCGGGTCCAAACAATATTGTTTTAAATAGCTTCCCACAGCAAGCTGGAAAAACTCT
>JABIME010000368.1 GCA_018654125.1 Candidatus Cloacimonadota bacterium | reverse complement strand
GATGATGAAGCAGCTCTGTTAAAGACAATGGCTTTTACTCTTAAACGGAAAGGTTATGAAACTGTTACTTTTGAAAATGGAAGGAACGCCTATAATGCCATTATTGAAACATTCAAAAGAGGTGAACTTTTCGATCTTATTATTACAGATATTCAAATGCCAGGATTATCTGGATTAGAACTAATCAAAAAGACCAGAGAAGTAGGGATCAACACACCCATATTAGGCATAACAGGATTTGGGAATAAGCAAATGGTAATAGACCTTATGCAGGCTGGATGTAGTGATTATCTGGATAAACCATTTAGTATGAATGAATATATAGATCGTATTTCTGCAATTCTAGAGCAAAAATTAATAAAAACTTGGTTATGAGAACTCGACTTAACCGAGAAAAGGAGAAGGAAATTGAAAACATGTAAATTAGTAATTTTATTGATTGGTATTATGTTAGTATCGGTTTTAGTCGCGGATGAGAATTATACACATCTGAAACATTCTCTTGGAAGTTCACTTTTTCTCCTCGGCAATATCATACCTGAAGATGATGTCTACGCTTTTCAATTAGATTATAGTTACCGGTTTACGCAGAAAGATGCCTTAATCATCGAAGGCATCACCTGAAGGTATTACAGACCATTAGGTTCTAATGGCAATTCTTCAAAGGAGAAATATCCGGGCAATATCAGGTCTTCAGCCATAGGCGTAGGTTATCAGAGATTCCTATGGAAAAATCTTCATTCAGTATTACAGGTAAATCCTTATCTAATGCAATACAGTGATGAAGATGATAAATTAATACAAACAGGATTTCGACTGTATCTTCATACCCGGATTGGCTACAGATTTGAATTCTTCAATAAACGATGGTACTTGGAACCTTCGGTTGGTATTAACTATTGGCCTGTAAGCACTAATTTCCCGACATCCTTTAAGGTAATTGAAGATGATTATACAAACTATAACCTGTTTGACCCAAATCTTCAATTTGGTTTCAGCTTTTGACAGGTTTTGGATAAATCTAACAAATAAAGGGAAATCGTCATAGGAATTATGTGTTCGAAATATTGCTTTTAAAGGTTTCTCTAAGTGGTTCTAGCTTTGTGGCTGATTATTAAGGGATTTAATATATTTAACGCAAGAAGAGAGTGAAGAGAGAAGTAGGAGAGGAAATGAATAAAGAAAGAAAGATTGCAATAATCGTAGGAGTACTTTTTCTAATTGCATTAGTTTTTAATATAATAGCTATGCCGATTTATCAACCAATATTGAGTGCCGAAGATTTTCTTACAACCGCTTATCCTCAAAATTACAAAATAGTTGTTGGCATGTTGCTTGACTTCATTTGTATTCCAGCCATAATTCTCATTCCGATCATGTTGTTCCCACTTTTCAAGAAAGTTAATGAAAGCTTAGCAATTGGATATATTGTCTTCCGAGCTATTGAGGGGATACTCTTTATTATATCTCTAATAGGTTATATGTCGCTATTAAGCTTGAGTCAGATCTACCAAAGCTCTGGATCACCAGATTCTTCACATTATCAAGCCCTAGGCAATTCGATTAAAGCTGGGAATGAATGGATATTCATGATCTACATCATCTTTTTTGCTTTTGGTGCATTGATACTGAACTATTTATTGTATACATCAAAACTGGTACCCATATTTATTTCGGTATGGGGATTCCTAGCTGGGATATTTATGTTAGTTGGAGCAGTTGTTGGAATGTTTGGTTCCATAGAAGCAATGAAGATCATGACAATTTGTGGTCCTCCAATAGGTTTGAATGAATTTGTTCTGGTGATTTGGCTTTTATTTAAAGGTTTCACTTCATCATCATCTGTTTTAAATACAAAAAAATAAATAGAAAATAGAGATCGTTTTCGGATATCCGAAAGCTGACTCTTAAAAGGAGAAATTATGAAAATTTCAAAAATTTTAGTAACATTAGGTCTCATCTTAATCATCTCATTAACTTACAGTCAGGAAAACGAAGAAACAACAGAAGACGAATATATAAAAATGGCAGGAAATATCTCAATAACTCCAGGATTTAGCTATGGTGAAAGTAAAGCAAAAGGTAAAAAAATTGAAAATACTTTTAACTTCAATGTTTTTGCAGGTAAATCCCACAGATTAGATGGAATGGAAATTGGTTACTTTTGGAATCATAATATTGAATATGCAAAAGGTTTTCAAATTGGGGGGCTATTGAATTCTGTAGATGGAAATTTTAGTGGTTTTC
>JABIME010000048.1 GCA_018654125.1 Candidatus Cloacimonadota bacterium | reverse complement strand
TTTTTGCCTTCATCTCACTATTCTTAGTAATCAACGTTTCACTCGGTCTTTTCGGGATTCTCTGGTACAACATCAATTTCCGCAAATCTGAGATCGGGATCCGCAGGTCATTTGGCTCAACTGCTAAAAATATCTACTCTCAAATTATCGGTGAAACCCTTGTTTTATCTACATTCAGTCTTATTTTGGGAAGCTTTATCGTCTTTCAACTTAAAGTATTTATCTCAGGCTGGCTTCGATCTGATATCTTCTACATCTCATATTTTGTATCAATTTTAGTTATCTATCTCATTACTGCAATGTGTGCGTTCTATCCAAGTAGATTAGCAGCAGAACTTGAACCTTCAGAAGCACTGCATGATGAATAAAAAACATTAAGGAGATAAAATGTTATTAAATTATCTAAAAATAGCCTTTAAAGTGATGACACGGCACAAGTTGTTCACCTTCATCAGCTTGTTCGGGATCAGTTTCACACTGCTCATTCTCGTACTTATCACGTCAGCACTCGATCACACTTTTGGTCCATACTATCCAGAAACTAAGCTGGATAGAACACTCTCTGTAACCATGGGTTCACTCACTTCTGAATCGAATGGAAATTCTTCCGGTCCATTGTTCAGCCCCTGGTTTTTCAATAAATATGTAAAATCTATGAAAACACCAGAATTAATATCGCTCTCTTCATTTCATAATCCGCTTCAAGTATTTAAAGGAGAGAGGAAGATAAATATGGGGCTTAAATATACCGACAGTGAATTCTGGGAAATATTGGAGTTTGATTTTCTGGAAGGAAAACCATTCAATAAACAACAGGAAGAGAATATTGAACATGTAGCTGTGATCAATGAACGTTTACGTAATGAATATTTTGACGGATTTTCCTGTGTGGGAGAATATATTGAGGCTGATGGTGAGAATTATCGTGTTATTGGTGTTGTTAAGAATGTCTCTATTCTCCGCATTATGCCATATGCTGATATCTGGATACCTTTGGGGCACACGAAAACAGATCTTTATAAACCTTCTATTACAGGTACTTTCCCAGGCTGGTTTTCCATGCTGCTAGCACACGAGAAAAAAGATTTCCCGAAAATCCAATCGGAACTTTTAAAAAATCTTGAGAATATAGAGTTTCCGGAAGGGAGATTTAAATCACTTCTTACAAATGCTTCTACTTATGGTGAAGCTCTGGCTCGGCAGATCTTTAAAAAAGAAGAGGGCAACATTAGACCTTTTATGCTCATACTTTTTTCATTAATGACTATTTTTATGATTCTTCCCGCGGTGAATTTAGTAAACATCAACATGAGCAGAATCATGGAGCGATCTTCAGAGATAGGTATTCGTAAATCTTTTGGTGCATCATCAATAACGCTTGTAATACAGTTTATAATCGAAAATATTATTGTTACAATTATAGGTGGATTACTAAGTTTATTACTTGCAGCAATCATACTAGTCTTGGTTAATCAAAGTCAGATTATTCCTGATATGACATTTACTCTTAATTTCAGGATTTTTATCACCAGTATGCTGATCGCTGTATTTTTTGGCTTTATATCTGGTGTATATCCTGCTATAAGGATGTCACGATTACAACCGGCAGAGATCATTCAGGGAGGTAACAAATGATTAGACATTTTTTTAGGGTTATCTGGTTCAGAAAGAAAGAAAATTTTATGACATCACTTGGTATTTTCATCTCCTTTATTGTCCTTTTTTTGGTGGCATCATTTCTTGTATATACAATTGGAAACTACTTCAAACCGCTTGGGTTTGAATATGAGAATGTGTGGAAGATCACTATGGATTGGAAAGATGATTCAATGAACGAGAAAATTGAGACATTCAGGCAAGTTGAGAATGTACTGAAGAGTACTCCTGAAGTGGAGAGTTTTGCCTATTCAGTATCATATCTATTTGCTCCCTCGGTATTTAGTCAGGTGCATTTGGAATACAACGGAATTGAATTCAGCTCAAATCTTCATTCAGGTAGTAATGATCTTGCAGAAGTTTTGGGAATCGAGCTCCTAGAAGGCAGATGGTTCAATGAAACTGATAATGCAGCCAACCGTAAGCCGATAGTAATAAATTATTTAGTAAAGGATGAACTTTTTGCAGGTGAAGAGGCATTAGGAAAAGTTGTTATGATCGGTGAAGAAGAGCATCAGGTAATCGGTGTGATCGGAGAGTTTCGTAAAGGTGGTCGTTTCACCGGCTCTTCTAGACTTACATACCGCAGGATATCACTGGAGAATAATTCTGATTTTGCTCGATTTGGCGGAGAGGCTTTAGGTAGTAGAGTACTTTTGAAAATGAAACCAAATACAGGCATTAAATTTGAACAAATTCTAACCAAACGTTTAGAAGGGATCAATAAAGATTGGCAATTTAAGGTAAATCCTTTAGAATCACTCAAGAGATCTGCAAATATTCAAACACTTATCATTCCTGTTATTATGGCTATTGTCTGCGCTTTTCTTATCATCAATGTTGGTCTTGGTTTATTTGGTGTGATCTGGTATAATACAAATCGTAGAAGAGGTGAGATCGGTCTTAGAAGAGCTTTAGGCTCTTCAGCTAGTAAAATTCAAGGGCAGATCATTGGTGAAGCACTTGTGCTCTCGACATTTGCTATGATCTTCGGCAGCTTCTTTGCCTTGCAATTTCCCCTACTTGGTTTGTTACCTATATTTTCCAATTCGATCTATATAATGAGCTATGTGATTTCAGTTTTGGTGATCTATCTTATCACCAGCTTATGTGCATGGTATCCCAGTCGAATTGCATCATCAATAGAACCTGCTGATGCGCTGCGAGATGAATAGATTATGACTATATGGATTTCTGATGAGTCTGAAGACTTGACAAACCTTTAGGCTTTTTCAAATTAATTTATGGAGGTTAAATTGCCAAAAGTTTTAATAATTGATGATGATTTTGCTATACAGGCATCTCTTGGTCTTCTCTTCAAACAGAATGAATTCGAATCTGCATCAGCAGCTAATCCTGCAACTGCAATGCTGTTAATAAGAAGAGATAAATTTGATCTGATCATTCTGGATATGAATTTCACGATGGAGACCTCCGGTGAGGAAGGGTTGAAACTCTTAAAGAAGATAAAAATGTTACTTCCCACAATTCCTGTAATTCTTATCACAGCCTGGGGCAGTATTGAACTTGCTGTACAGGGAATGAAACTGGGAGCATTGGATTTCATTACAAAACCCTGGAATAATGAGCATTTTATGCAGTCTACACGTACAGCACTTCATCTTTCTGAACAGATGGGAAAAAAGGGAACACACTCTCGTAAGCAATTGGATGAGATGTATGATTTTACCGATCTGGTTGGACGTGATCCTGCCTTTGTAAAGGCGTTGGAAACAATTGGAAGAGTATCCTCCTCAGAAGCTTCTGTTCTGATATTTGGAGAAAGTGGAACCGGAAAAGAGCTTTTTGCAGAAGCGATACATAACAATAGTTTTAGAAAAAATCAACCTTTTGTAAAAGTAAATCTGGGTGGAATTTCAACCTCACTCTTCGAGAGTGAAATGTTCGGGCATATAAAGGGTGCATTTACCGATGCCAAGAGTAGTAGGATCGGGCGTTTTGAGATGGCTCATACAGGTAGTATCTTCTTAGATGAACTGGGAGAATTAGGCCTGAGTAGTCAGGTGAAGCTATTGCGGGTTTTGCAAGATCGCACTTTTGAGGTGCTAGGTTCAAGTAAAACAAAATCAGTTGATATCAGGGTGATCTCGGCTACAAATAGAGATTTGAATGATATGGTTGCTGATGGAGAGTTCAGAGAAGATCTCTTCTACAGAATAAACCTGATCTCAGTTCAAATTCCACCCCTAAGAGATCGTCCGGGTGATATCCCACTTCTAGTAAGCCATTTTGTAGAAAAACTAAGAAAAACCTATAAACGACCTAAATTACAGATAAGCAATCCTGCAGTTGAATGGATGAAAAGACTCTCCTGGCCGGGCAATATCCGCGAACTAAAGAATTTGGTAGAGCGGGTGATACTTATTTCCAATAAAGATATTATTGAATTGGAAGATTTTACAGATGAATACAAATCCGGTCCGCAAAAAACGTCAAAAACTTCCATTCCGGAAGTAGGAAGTATGACCTTAGATGAGGTTGAGAAGAATATGGTCATCAAAGCCCTGGATCACTATAAAAACAATATTTCCAAGGCAGCAAAATCACTTGGATTAAGTAGGGCAGCACTATATAGACGTATGGAGAAATTCGGAATTACTCTATGAGATTGCGAACTAAATATATTCTCTTTGTTTCATTAATTCACATTGTTCTAATAATTCTCTCATTGAATTTGATGAAAGATAAGATCCTCCTGTTCCTTGCTGCAGAGGTTGTGATCTTCATCACGATTATCATCTCAATTCTTTTATATCGTCAACTGATCAGACCAATTAACACCATTACCTCCGGCATAGAATCGATAGAGGATAAAGATTTCAGTATGAAATTTGTGAAGGTTGGTCATTATGAAATGGATAAGCTAATCGATGTTTATAATACAATGATCGATCAATTGAGAGTGGAGCGCGTTAAACAGCAGGAACAACACTTTTTCCTAGAAAATCTGATCGAAGCTACCCCTTCTGGAATTGTAATCCTTGATTTTGATGAGCGAATAATCTCTGTTAACCCAGCGGCAGAAGAGTTTATAGATAGTAAGATAGAAGAATTAGAAGGCAAGATTTTTGCTGAAGTACCAGGCAAATTAGCTAAAGAGATAAGCAAAATTGAGAGTAGTTTACCGGTTGTTGTTCCTATAAGTGGGATGAAAACCTTTCGCTGTCAGAAAGCCTGTTTTGTAGATCGAGGATTTAACAATCGTTTTGTTGTTATCGAAGAGCTAACAGAAGAGTTATTGAAGACAGAACGGGCAGCTTACGAAAAAGTTATTCGCATGATGTCACACGAGATCAACAACTCCATCGGGGCGGTGAATTCTATTCTTAATTCAAGTTTGAATTATAGTGATCAAATTGCAGAGGGAGATAGAACATATTTTGTAGATGCAATGAATGTAGCGATCAGACGTAATGAACATCTAAATAAATTTATGCGCAATTTTGCTGATATTGTACGAATCCCAGAGCCTAAGAAAACCAGAGCAGATCTTCATGAACTATTAAAAACTGTGCAGCTATTGATCTCATCACAAATAGGAGAGAAAGAGATCAAATGGAAGTGGGATTTATCTGATAATGGATTGATTACTGATTTGGATATTCATCAAATAGAACAGGTGCTGGTGAATATTCTTAAAAATGCAGTTGAGGCAATAGATAAAAAAGGTGAAGTTATAATTCAAACTCAGCAGCATCCAAAAAGAAGACTCATGATCTTGAACAACGGTGAGAAGATCAGTAATGAGACACAACAAAAACTGTTTACACCATTCTTTAGTACAAAAGCAGGTGGACAGGGTTTAGGGTTAACACTTATTCGCGAAATTTTATTGAATCACGGATTTAATTTTTCATTAAATACTCATGATGATGGTTATACAGTATTCATGATAGAGTTTTGAAATTACTTATTTTTGTGCAGATTGTAAGTAGTATTTACAATCTGCACTATATTATTGGCATATCTTCAAAATTCCCAGGAACTATAATCAAATGATTCCCAAGTGGTTCATGTAATAGATTTGCAACACTATTTTCTGAGTGTAATTTTACTTCGATCTGAGTTCTGCAAAGATCACATTCATTAGATGTATGAACAATTTCACCTTTTGCCAGCCATACTTTATCTAAGTTATTGCCACCAATACGGAAGATCGTAACATCACCTTTTGGGAAAGTACCTTGAATTCCCACACCAATTCCCGACTCAAAATGTGAACGAATAGTATAATCCTTAACAATTGTTCTTGGTACTGTGCAATGGGCAATAATTAAGGAATTGTTTTCTACTATTAGTCTGGAAGGATTTGCCATCCATGGTAATTTACCAGTCTTCTTATAAACAAGCAACATACCAATTGTGCTAACCATATCACCCTCACATCCTGCAATGATCCCCTCATCATTAAGGCGTGAAAGAGCAAAGCATCCTGTCGTACCAAAATCCAACACAAGATCAAAACAACGTAATGCAAGTGCATCTAGCTTATATTTTTCTACAAGTCGCCTCATTGCAATATATACTTTTATATTGTTGATAATATCTTTGTTTGTAGGCTCAATGATCTCTTGTGAATTTACTGTAAGCTCCTCAAAATTTTCCTGACACTCACTATCTGTAACTTCAGAAAAGTATTTTTTAAGCTCTTCCATTTTTATTGGAATAACATCAGCTCCCCAATTATCTTTCACAGTTTTAGCAGAGGGACTGCTGGCAACCAACCAATCTGATGGTGTTCCCACCTCACCGATCCTGCTTCCTTCAAGTTGTCTTTTCCCATTTAAATTTTGTATATTTACAGTTCTGCTTTCAATAGTTTCATTTGCAGGAAGATAAATTATCCTACCTTTCTTTCCAATTTGGTTAAAACGTGCCAGAAGCTCCATACTAGCAGCCAAAGAGTTATTGCTTCCGTATGCAAGCAAGATGATCTCCTCATCTGCAAACTTCTCATCTCTGAGTTTTTGCAGATCAAGAACCTGGGCTTCAGTACCACCTGTAACAATAAAATAATAGATTTTTTCTGCCTCTAAAATATCTTTCTTTTCAATACGGTTTACGCAGAATTCATTTATTTTTTTATAATTGGAAGTAACTATCTTCTCAAGTTCTTTATCGCTTAAAAAGTCTGATGTTACCGGAATAAATGCTGATCTCATAATTTAATCCTTAAATATTTTTACAATTCTTTCAGCTGTCTTGCCATCCCAATATTTTGGAATACTTCCTTTTTTAATGTTTCCTGACAAGATTTTTTTAGCTTCATTTATAATATCATCTGTCTCTAATTTTACTAGAGTATTTGTCCCTTGGGTAATTGTTATGGGTCTCTCAGTATTTGGACGCAATGTAAGGCAGGGAACTCCAAAATAGGTTGATTCTTCCTGAATTCCACCCGAATCTGTCAGGATAAATTTAGCATCCATCTGCAGTTTTAGAAAATCATAATAACCCACAGGCGGTACCAGATGCAAGTTTCTCATCTTCTTCACCTTCTCTTCCAGCTCAAAAGTTTGGATCTGTTTAGTGGTTCGAGGATGAATAGGGAAAATGAGACTAATTGATTTTGAGATCTCCTCAAAAGCGTTCAGAATGGTGAGCAGTCCTTCTTTGTTATCAACATTAGAAGGGCGGTGCAGAGTGATAAGCGCGTAATCATCTTTAATATCAATTCTATCTAGAATATCAGAATTTCTAGCTTTTTCTTGGTACTGCATCAATGAATCTATCATGATGTTCCCAACAAAAAATATCTTATCTTTTGAAACACCTTCAGCCAACAAATTCTCATCACCATCTATAGATGGTGTGAGGAGATAATTGGAAATTGCATCTGTTAAAATACGGTTGATCTCCTCGGGCATTGAACGAGCAAAACTACGCAATCCTGCCTCTAGGTGTGCAACAGGAATATGAAGTTTAACCGCATCAATTGCGCAGGCAGAGGTGCTGTTCACATCACCTGCAACGATTACCAGATCGGGTTTGTCTTTAAGTAGAACTTCTTCATAACGCTCCATTATTTTTGCAGTCTGCTTTCCGTGTGTTCCACTTCCCACTTCCAGATATTCATCAGGCTTTGGCATTTGCAGATCATCAAAGAAGAACTTACTCATACGCTCATCATAATGTTGACCTGTATGGATCAATTTGATCTCAAATTCATTTTTGAATTTAGCAAACTCTTTATAAAGTGGAGCCATCTTCATAAAATTTGGTCTGGCTCCAACAATTATGTGTATCTTTTTCTTACCCTTCTTCAGCTTAAAACTCATATTTATTTCTCCGATCTTCAATTATTAATTCTGAAACTCTATTTAATTATCCCACCGCCAAGTAGCATATTATCTCTATAAAAAACCCCTGACTGACCCGGTGTAACAGCGCGTGTATTTTTTTCTAATTCAATTAAAAGTGAGTTGTCTTTTTCCTGTATGTTTTTTACAGGAACAGGGCCGCTATTGTAGCGAATCTGGATAGAGATCCCTCTCATATTCTCAGGTTTTTTACCTGAGATCCAATTCATATCTTCTAGCGTTAAACTATCAGCCAGAAGGTCATCAGGATTTTCTGTGACAATAAGTATATTATTTATCAAATCTAACTTTAAAACATATAAAGGAGATCTCCAGGGAGTGTTGAGCCCCTTTCTCTGCCCGATCGTGTAGAGTACTAGTCCTCGATGTTTACCAATAATTTCACCACTTGGAAGTGCTATATCACCAGGTTTGAAAATAATGTGGTCTTTCAGGAAATCTTCATAATGATCTTTGATAAAGCAGATCTCCTGGCTATCCTTTTTGGAATGTATTGGAAGTTCAAGATCAGATGCAAGTTTACGAATCTGAGGTTTCTGATATCCTGAAACAGGAAAAATAGTTTTTGAAAGCTGATGTTGATTCAGTTTCCAAATCATATATGTTTGATCTTTTGAAGTATCTACAGGTGTAAAAATATTAAATTGACCACGTTCCTTTTTGATCTGGATATAGTGCCCAGTTGCAATTTTATCTGCTCCCAGTTTGAAAGCTGCTTCCATGAATTTCCCAAATTTTATAGTTGGGTTACAGATTACACAAGGATTGGGTGTGCGACCGGAAGAGTATTCATCAATGAAATTCTTCTCAACTATTTTCTTGAAATCCTCTTGCAGATCTACCACAAAATGCTCTATACCCAATTTTTTGCAAACAGCTTTAGCATCTTTTATATCAGCTTCAATTCCTTCATTTTCACCATATCCGGATTTTTTTGCATCGTACTGACGCATGGTAAGTCCAAATACTTCATGACCATCTTTTTTTAATAGTGCAGCAGCAACTGAACTGTCAACTCCTCCACTCATGGCAACTGCTATTTTCATAAAACCCTCTTTGTTAGAAAAAAAATAACACAGCAATTAATCTGTGTTATTTTTTATATATTCACTATTTGGTGTCAATCAGAACTACCCGATCTTCTGTTATTTCATCAAGATCATCTTCTTAGTTGAAACGAATCTAGCAGTCTTCATTTTATAAAAATATATTCCACTTGAAACAGATTTACCATATTCATCTGTACCATTCCACTCAATTGAATGGAAATTGGCACTCAATTTACCGTCTATCAGCGTTTTCACTTTTTCGCCTTTAATATTGAAAATAGAAAGTTCAATTTCACTTTCTGTTGATAGCTGGAAATTGATAGTAGTACGTGGATTGAATGGATTGGGAAAGTTTACTCCCAAACTTGTCTCCATAGGAAGCAGATCATTACCTGCTGAAGTAATTTCAACTTCTATGATATTGGATGAACCGGACTCATAGTCACCATAGAGAGTAGTAGCATAGTAATAGTGTAGTCCAGCTGGAACATCTAGATCAGCAAAAAAACCTACAACAGGTTCCGCTATCATCTCATTATCCCTGTAAACTCTAAATCCGGTAATATTTCTGGTTTCATATCCTGATGGTGTATCCCACTCTAGAATAACAACATTACCACCATTCACCTGGTAAGTCAGGTTTTCGGGTGGAGCAAGTACAATATTCACTAATTCAGAATTAGATGGTTCAGATTCTCCATCGGAATAGACAGCAGTAACAT
>JABIME010000367.1 GCA_018654125.1 Candidatus Cloacimonadota bacterium | reverse complement strand
GCTCATATACATTTCATCAGTTGGAAGCATACCTTTATCATTAAGTACTGCAAGTGTGTTAGAAAGTTTTGCTCCAAATTCTACTCCATGTTGCTTAGCAAATGGAATAAGAACATCCAGCATTTTTACAGCTGGTTCCCATTGCATATCGTGGGTGAATGATTCTTCTTTTAATGTGATATGATCATAACCCAATTTTGCGAAAGCATTTTTTACATACTCATAGCCATGAAGAGTTGGGTTCATTTTGAGGAAAGTATGAAGTTTCTTTTCACTCATAAGATATTTACAGATAAGTTCCTGATCCTCTGGAGGGCATCCGTGCATTGTTGAAAGTGTTATAGAGTTGGAAATGTTAGGTGAGATAGTTTCTACAAATTCAAGATCAGTAATTCCGGGGATATCACCTGCTGTAATTGCCTCTTTTAAGACAGCTTTACATTCCAAAAAGTCTGGGTGTTCAGAAGCATCTTTTAAGCCTTCAATGAAATCATTTATTTTAGGTTTTTTAATACCCACAAGGTCGTATCCAACACTCATGTTAAATACAAAACTGCGTTCATCAGCTTTAGAAAGACCGAACATTTTATTAAGCATATGTAGTAAGAACCATCCCTTCACGTATTCATCATAAGCTTGAGGAACGGTAAGCTCGGTACTCCATTCAGTATTATACCCTTCGTCAGTTGCTTCGATGCATGGTTTTTCAATATCTAGCGTATCCATGATCTGAACTGTTTTAAGTTCAAAGAAACGGCAACCTGTAAGATAGGATGTTACAATATTTGGAGTCTGTTGAGTGTGTGGCCCGGCAGCAGGTCCCATAGCTGTTTCGCATTTTTCTCCGAAAATCGTGAAAGATGAAGAATCTGGTTTCTTATAAAATTTATCTTCGTGAATTCCAAAAATTGTATTCTCTTTTTTATACTCATCTAAAATCCAGTATAATAATTTTTTAAATTTAACAGGTATCATTATGTCACTCATATTTTTTCTCCTTCGTGCCTTATTGTCTTTCTGGTTAATACTTCCCTTTATTTTCTTCAAATCTTTTGAACATTGCTTCTGATATCTCCCATGATCGCTCAAACAGATCCTTATAAAGATCCTTGGTTACATGGTAATCATCAAGTAAAATTTCATTATTCTTAACTACATACTGGCAGCGTGATTCTGTAATTCCAAAGATGAAATGCCCAAGGAATTGATCTGTATCAAAAGGTGTGGTTGGTTCATAATCGAAGATTGCAATATCAGCAGTTTCACCTTCAATAACTCCTAGTGGAAGTCCGAAAGCTTTTTTAAGTTTAAAATTATTAAGGAAAAGAGCATTCATCTCAGGATAGCCAAGGTCACAATTTTTATTGAGATATTTGGTAAATATATTAGAATTCTTAAGAGCTTTCATTGTACTTGGATGCATTCCATCAGTCCCAACAGTTGTCTTAATTCCTTCCGAAATAAACTTGGAAATGTTTCCTACGTTGAGTCCGTTATTCATATTTGAATCTACTGCTTGTGCAATAAAAATATCTCGTTTTTTTAGAATTTCGACGTCTTTTTCTGTAAGGTTACTGCAATGGATATAAAGAGAATTATTACGAACTAATCCAAAACTATCAAATCTCTCGATTAATCCTTTCCCATATTTTTCCATGCATTGAACTCCATCAATTTCACCCTCAGCTACATGAACATGAATAGGAAAATTTTCTGAAGCATCAGCAATTTTTTGTAGACTTTCATCACTAAGTGTGAATGACGCATGCAATCCTATCATCCCTTGTACTGATTTTCCTTTTTGAGCTTTAGCAAAACGAACATTTTCATCTAAAGACTTCTGGAAAAATTCTTTTCCATTTCTATCAGAAATTTCAAAAGCTAATGTTCCACTAACTCCATAAGCATCAAAAACCTCTGCCATATCGGTAAGTGCATTTTCTGTGTAACCGGAAATGTGATGATCGAATACAGTTGTTACACCATGAGAAATAGCGTCTTTCATGGCTATTGCAGTAGACAAAACCATATCTTCTTTGTTCAAAGAATGATCTAAAGTCCACCAAAGATTTCTCAAGTTTCCCATGAAGTCATTAAAAGGAACATCGCAGGGAACTCCTTTGGAAAGTGTGGAATAAATGTGGTGATGTGCATTAGTAAGTCCGGGGAAAATAATTTTGTTAGTTGCATCGATTATTCGATCTGGTTTATTAAAAGGTTTTGTAAAGTGGATTTTTCCGTCTTGGATAAAAAGTGTTTTCTTTTCTACTTTGGTGCTGTCATCTTGTGGGGTAACGATGTAGGCACCGTGAATTTCTAAATTCATAGTCTTCTCCCTTTTTAAGATTTATTAAGTCACACCCAAATTGGTCGTTTAGAGATCAGAGTTAGTCTCGCCTTTTTCGTTTAGAGAAAACTATTTTCTTCTT
>JABIME010000047.1 GCA_018654125.1 Candidatus Cloacimonadota bacterium | reverse complement strand
TTCCACTCTCCATTAATCGTAATGCTTTCTCCATATTTCCATTCGAAACTCTAGCTAGCATTTTTGCATCAAATATCTCAAGAGTTTCAAAACCTAATAATTTTTCTTCGATCTTTTTCTTAGAAATTGGATAAAATGGAAGTTGCTGACAACGAGATATTATTGTTGGCAATAGCGAGTTCGGTTTTGAAGTTGTAAGTATTATTATTGTATCTTCCGGTGGTTCTTCTAGAGTCTTTAGAAAGGCATTGGCAGCCTGAATATTCATAGTGTCTGCATGTTCGATAATACATATTTTGTAATTCCCTTCGTTGGGAGAAAGCTGAATTCGATGCTCTAACATACGTATACTGGCAATTCGGATACCAATATTTTTGCTAAAGAAATATTCCTTCCAGGGAGTGCTGATCTTGTTTGCTATATAAGATTCATATTCCTGAAGAGTTTTATCAGATCTAATCTCACCATCAATAGAAATATCACTTTTCCCAGCTTCTTTTGGGAATGGGAATACATAGATTAGGTCGGGATGGGAGAAAGATAGAAATTTTTTACAAGATGGGCATACACCGCAAGGACGCTTTTCTAATACAGAATGGCAGTTTATAGCCATTCCCATGTAAATGGCTGTTGTAAATTTCCCAACACCTTCAGGTCCGTAGAATAAATAACTGTTTGCTACTTTGTTCTGCTTCAGGGCCCTCTTTAAAACATCTATTGCTTTATCTTGTCCTTTAATTTTATTGAACATAAATTCCTAAAGTTATGCCTTAAACTTTTTTATGAAAACAATTTCAAATTCCGATGCCAGAATATCCATGTATATTTCATCATATTTTTCACCAGCAAAAATTATTGCTTCTCTTCTTCCTCCAATCTCCTTAAAACCAACTTTTTTGTAGGCATTTAATGCACGTTTATTATATCCGAAAACTTCCAACATAATGTTGTTTAAGTTCAAAATATTGAAACCATAGTCAACAATAAGCGACAGAGCCTGAGAACCAAATCCCTTACTCCAATAATTTTTATCACCAATAAATATGCCAACTTCGGCTTTCCTATTGCGCTGATTAATGTTGAAAATACTGCAATTCCCAATTAACTTATCATTAGCTGCATCGACGATTGCAAAGATCTGAGCTCCATTTTTCATCATATCCTGCAAGATTATTTTTTCTTTTTCTAAGCTTAATTGCTGATTAAAAATGAGCAGATTAGAAGAAACTTCCAGATCGTTCAGCCAAATACAATATTGGTCAGCATCTTCAATATTTATCGGAGACAGATAACATTTTTCACCAACTAGCTTCTTATAATATTTCATAACACCTCACTTGAGTGCGTTTCTAAACCTTTTTATAACTTTATCCTTTTCTAAAATATCCATAATTGTAGGAAGCTCTGGTCCATGCTGGCTTCCGTAAAGTGCAAGCCTTAACGGAGGATAAAGGTTTTTACCTTTTATTCCAAGTTCTTGTGCAGATCGCTTTAGTAAATCACT
This sequence comes from Candidatus Cloacimonadota bacterium, assembly GCA_018654125.1. The sequence goes on along the minus strand of JABIME010000047.1, from coordinate 950 downwards.
AATTAGTTCTTCATTAATTTCTGATGTATTATCTAAACTATCGATCCAGAAATTGAATAGAGTTTGTGAACTTTCTGTTTCTAAGATTGCTTTATCTTCAACAGAAAAAATCAGTTCACTAAAGAAAGGTTTAGCAAATTCAGTTACTTCATCTAGTTTATGAATTCGATTTCTGGCAATATCCACAAGTTCTAGATAATGTTTTTTATTTGGAATGTGATATCCGGCTTTTTTAAAAAATTTCTTCGCATATTTACCAATTATATTGAGGTCTGTATTTCGAAGGTACTGACCATTCATCCAATTAAGTTTTTCTACATCAAAAACAGATCCGGATTTGTTTATACGTTTAAGTGAAAATGCCTTTTCTAATTCTGCAAGAGTGTAAAACTCTTCGTTGCCGGGTGCGTGCCATCCAAGTAGTGCCACAAAATTTAGTAAAGTTTCAGTTAAGTAACCTTTATTAACAAAATCTTCTACTGCAACATCACCTTGTCTTTTACTCAATTTGCTCTTATCAGGATTTAAAAGAAGAGGTAAATGACACATCTTTGGAGGTTTCCAACCAAAAGCTTCGTAAAGGAGAAGATGTTTTGGGACACTTGAGAGCCACTCTTCACCACGAATCACATGAGTTATTTCCATTAAATGATCATCAACAACATTTGCCAGATGATATGTTGGGAACCCATCTGATTTAACTAAAACTTGATCATCAACCATTTTCCAGGGGAATGTAACCTTTTCTCTTACGATATCATAAAAAGTTATCTCTCCATCTAAAGGGATCTTAAGGCGGATCACGAAATTATCTTTGTTTTCTAAATGCTCATTAATTTCTTTTTCTGTTAAATTTCTACAATGACCATTATATTTTGTGTCTAATCCCTTTGCTTTTTGTTCATCACGCATCTTGCTAAGATCTTCAGAAGTACAAAAACACCTGTATG
>JABIME010000366.1 GCA_018654125.1 Candidatus Cloacimonadota bacterium | reverse complement strand
TAATGAAAAGATCGATTTTAATAATTCTAACCGTTTGTATGACAGGCTTATCTCTCTTTGCAATGCCACCAATTCCCGGAAAAACAGATTATAATAATTATCAGATCTATCCATCAGAAAAATATAGTAGGAATAATCCGGTATTCCGAGATGAGCTTCCCCAGAATATTCTGGCAGTTATGGTGCAATTCAGCGATATAACTTTCGATCTTGTTCCCAATTATCCCGATTCACTTGCTCATGATAAAGAATACTTTGAACGCCTCTTTTTCCATCTTGCATCTTTCTATACAGATGCTTCTCATGGTAATTATGCACTCACAGAAGATAATTACACTGTTTGGGACAACATTATTACACTTTCTCAAACAATGGGATATTATGGTGAAAATGGTGAAAATGGTGATCTGATAGAACGTAAATGTGAGTTTGTTCAGGAAATTGTAGAGCTAATTGATGATCAGTTAGATTTTAATGATTATGACGCTATCATAATTATTCATGCCGGAGCAGGTGAAGAAGCAGCAGGGCAAGACGAAAATGAAGATCAGCTGAGCAGTACATTCCTTTCACGTCGCTCACTTCAAGCTGGACTCGATCCAGAAAATGATGACTTCCCCGGTATTGAAACAAATGATGGAATCTTTCTTACAGAATTCGTAATAATACCGGAGACTGAATGGCAACCAAACGGTGTACCTGGTGAAGATAAGATATATAGTATTTTTGGAGTTCTTGCACATCAATTCGGGCATCAACTTGGTCTTCCCACACTTTTTGATAATAATAGAGATAATGGAATTTCATACGGAATTGGCGGATTTGGTGTTATGGGAACAGGCGTTTGGAATGCAAATGGTTTTGTTCCTCCACTGCCTTGTGCCTGGTCACGCTATTATTTAGGCTGGGAAGATGATAACATTGTAGAAATCAACTCATCTTTCGAAAATCTCTCACTTGTTTTCCCGATGGCAGATGATGAAATTAATCCTAAAATATATAAACTTAAAATTACTGAAGATGAATATTTTTTGATTGAGAACAGGCAGCAAAATCCTGATGGAAGTATTTTTATTAATGTTGATGGAGACACTTTAGCAACTTTTACATTTGAAACAATTGCTGGACAAAGTGTCTATCCGCAAGGGCATGTTTATGCGGGTCAACCAAAATTCAGTTTTATGGAGAATACTTATGCTGGTAGTGAGTGGGATTTTTATCTTCCCGGGCATGGTTTTGGTGCAGAACTCGAGATGGACGGCTCAGGAATTTTGATCTGGCATATTGATGAAAATATTATAAACGAAAATTTCACTCCAGATTTTGAAGTTCACTCTGTAAACGGAGATGCTTCCCATAAAGGAGTTGATTTAGAAGAAGCTGATGGGATACAACAGCTTGACAACACACTTCATGGCTACAGCAGTTTCTTTGGTTCTGTTGATGACTCTTATAGAGAAGGAAACAATACATACTTTGGGAAAAATTATTATAACGATATTTTTTCAACACCAACATCAGAAAGTTATTATGGAGGTATTCCTCTTGAAGTAATGGACATCAGTACTTCTGATTCATTGATGACCTTTTCTGTTAGGTATGAATGGGCTTTGAATGCAGATTACATCGGAGAGAACAATCTTCCGGCTATGATAGTTGATTTTGATGACGATGGTGAAAATGAGATATTACAGACTATTCCAAATGGTGAAGTTTATTTGTGGAAAGATGATCAGCAATATCCAGGATTTCCTATTGATACCAATTCTTCTGTGGAAGTACCATTTGCCAGTAGCTATGATGAAAATGCAAATTCCGTGTTAATGCCGGCTGAAATTAGTGTTACCAATTCTGTCTCTCTTTTTGAGATCAACCTTTCTATTCAAGATTCTATTCAACAGAGATTTTTTAAGTTGAACCGTATTTGGGCAGGGCCAGTTGTAGTGAACCCCAATGAAAGTAGTGAATACAGGTATTTTCTACCCTTGAATAATACAAATTTAACAGATGAATATGAAATTGTAATGCTGGATGAGAATTTCCAAGAGCTTTATACATATAATGTTCTCTGGAAAATTGCCAGCAATATTATTCTAGAAAATAACACCCTACATATACCAGAGATTGATTATGACTGGAGATTTTCAAGAATTGATCTTGATACATTTAGTTACAATTCATTTCAAGTAGGTTTTGCGGTCTCACCTACTCCAAATATTTTATCGTTTCAAATGGCTGATATCGATGGTGATGATTCCAATGATTACATTATTACTGCATCAGATACAATGCTCTATGTTCATAATCCTGAAGGAAATATTTATAGCTATCAACCTGACTATATGCCCCTGAACGCACTCGCCATACCATCCTTTGCAGACCTTGATGCTAACGGTTATCTAGACATCTTAATTGGTGGTGAAAATTCTTTTGCTGCTTTTGATAAAAATGGTAAGGTTTTGTCATCTTCAGAAGAATTGGAAAATCCTGATACATTACAATATGCTGCAGGTGTAATTGCATTTGATATAGATGATGATGGTAAAATAGATGTAGCAGGAAACATGTCACACAATCGCCTAAGTGTATGGGAAAATATCAACAACAACAATTTCGAGTTGAAACGGAATTTCCCGTTAACTGTAGGAGAAAGAAGTAGAACTTACCCAATTATCGCAGAATATTCTTCTGAATCTTTAGCTGCTTATTTGAGTTGTGACAACGGTGTGATCAGTCGAGTTGACTTGCCTACTGACGTAATTCCATTTAATGATAATACATTGTACGAGTACTG
>JABIME010000365.1 GCA_018654125.1 Candidatus Cloacimonadota bacterium | reverse complement strand
GAAAATGTTAATATAATGCTTCTGTCAAGCTGCTTGTACTTGTTTAAAGAAATTTGGAATATTGAGTTTCCCTCTCTTTTTGGCAGAGTCTTCAGTTGTTTGGTCCAGATCTCCTTTCCAGTGTCACGAGCAAGGCATTTTGCTTTGTTTTGTTTAGTAAGAACCAGAATTCTATTTGCATCAAGTAATTCAATACTAACTAAACCTTCACTGTATTGCTTTTCCCATTTCATTTGCATAAGGTCTTTACTTAGAACGTAAAGCTTGTTTGAACTTATCAGATATAAATTTTTATAATCGAAATAAGGTTTTTGTATCAGAGCTGCATCAAATGAATTCACAGCAGTTTTTTCCAAGTCAATTATTTGTTTTTGAAAGATCTCGATATCATAAGATAGGTTAAGTATCTCATTTAATACTTCATGAGATTGCTTTTCAATATCCAACATTTTTTGCATTAACTCATTCTTTAGGAAATCGCTATTTCTTTGTTTTTGAATGTATTGCTGCTCAGCCAGCCAGTTCTTCCCATAAAAAACATATGCTACTGTCATCAATATAATTAACGCCATTATTAAGGCGATTATTCTTTTTTTTGTTTTTCTTGTCATTAACTCCACCACTTAATGAAACTTCTATAAAATACTCTTGTAAGAGTTGGTAAATGCATCAGCATATTTGTGTATGAAGCATTCGCAAGAGGGCAATAGCATTCCTTATTTTTAATTGATGTTCTCTCTTTTTTCATTTTTCTAGAGAACCATATCTTCTTGAAGTTATAATCGTTTTCTCGCAGATTTCCCATTGATTCTGCCTTTATGCAACACGACCAAACTTCACCATCCGGAGAGATCTGTGCAGATGTAACACCAGCATAACATGGTATAACCTGTGTTTTATCTCGTAAGATCTTCTTAACTAAATTATAATACTCAATTCTAAATGATTGAGTGATCTTGTTCATCCCTTTAAACTTACCATTCTTAATACGATGTATTAAATAATCTATTGCTGTACAATAAGATATGATGTCTGGCGTAATATCACTTTCCATAGTATCAAGCTCTATTCGTTGCTCAGCAATTTCTGTAATATAAGAATCTGGTTGAAGTTGCATCAGTTCATTAGCTATCCCGGAAAATCCAGAAACATTAAGTTTAGAAATCACAGTGTGGATTCCAATTGCAAGATTATCAATATTTAACGCTTTGAGTTTTTTAAATGTGTTGATAACCTTAACATAATTACCTGGTACTCCACGAATTTCATCATGTTTTTCTGCAATGTTATCAATAGATAGATTTACGATAATCTGGCTATTTGAACAGATTTCAGTTATGAGTTTAACATTTTTAACTATTGTGTTTGTCAATAATCCGTTTGAAGGAATATTAATGATTTTGGGTTTAGAATATTTGTATAACTCTAAACAGATCTCAACGATATCTTTACGTAAAAAGGGCTCTCCACCACTTAGCGTTAGCCAATATGGAGATTTTCCGAGTTTCTTAAAAATTTGCTTATATTCACTAATCGTAAGATTATCAGATTTCTTCTTCCATACATTACAGGTTTTGCAACGTGAATTGCATGTATACAATAAACTAATTGTATAATTCATTGGCATAATGCGTGGAAAACCGAATATTCGGAAAAATTTGTATACAAAGATCCTAGGTATAAGCTCCAGCATTATTGTTTAATTTCCTTATCCAATTTTTTTGTGGAATTTGCAATATCCCACTTAAAAGGATTTTTCTTGCGAACTTTATAATCATACCAACCTAAAAATCGGCTGTACATCTCTACTACAGCAGTTCCAAATAGGAAGAATATCTTTTCTTTGTCTTTCTTTAATTCTTTAATTGCAAGGTTCAATAAAAGTCCTTTATTTTGGGAAGATACAGAGTAATCACTATTCTCCATCAACCAGAGGTGTCCTGTTTCTATTCGTCTTCTTTGGCTTATAAAATCAGATAGATATTCTGGTCCTTTATTAAAAACGATAGCATCAGGAATATATTTTAGATCTAAATGAAACTCTTTCATAATAGCTTCAATGCTCGCTTCATCAACTGCACTTTCCGGTGGAATCGCATCGAAGATCTTTCTGAATGCAACCATCTCACCCAGTTTTGGAGATATTAAAGCCATCTCATGATGTAAATTCCAAAGCAAGTTAACGCTATAGCCAATAAATGTTCGTGGATCGTTCTCTGGTGTTGGTCTGCCACCTGTCATCCCTATCTTTTCGTCCAAGAAAGGCAGTATCATTTTCTCTACAGTATCTTCCGCTGGAATTGTATCGCCGCTCTCAATAATCAGAAGATCGGATGTTGATGTTTTAATGAATCTATTAATTGCAGAAGATTTACCACCTCTTTCAGCTTCTGTGATTAATTTAATATTATTGTGCTCTTTTTCAAAATCTCTTACAATGTCATCAGTTCCATCTGTGCAAGCACTAGAAACAACAATGATCTCCTCGATCTTAACTTTATCAGCTTTCTGATCTAGCAAAGCATTAAGGAGCTTCCCAATATTGGCAGCTTCGTTATATACAATTACGCCAACACTGCATAAAAGTTTATTATTCATGTTTCTACATCTCTTTTGCTATAGCGTTTAACACACCATTTATAAATTTTCCAGAACTTTCGGAACAATATTTTTTTGAGATCTCAATAGCCTCATTCATGATTATTGGTGGTGCTGTATCTGTGTAGATCATTTCATAAACAGCTACTCGCATTACGCTAACATCCAGTTTTGCAATACGTTCAAAAGACCAATTAGTTGAATGAGATTTAATTTTTTCATCTATATTATCTATATGAAGAAGTACGTTACGCACAAGATCTGAGGCAAATTCGAATATTTGATTATCTGGTAAGATCTCTTTATCAGCTGCAATTCCTTCAAGAATTTTCATTGCTCCATCTTCTGGCAATAATCTTATATCATTATCTAAAAATTCTACTGAATAAAGGGTTTGTACAGCTACCTCTCTGCCTTTTCTTCGCATTCCCATATTTAATCTCCATAACATTAAAATTTGATAAATGGCATTAAAAATCTGACTACTTATAAAGCAAGATTTTTTTGATTTAATAAATTAATAATAATAATATAATATATAATTTGCAAAATATGAAGTGAACGAACACTCTAGAAACAATTTTGATTGTAATTTTATTTGACATTTCTAGTTATCAATAATAAAAAACAAAGTAAAAATTATGGGAGGATAAATGGGTAATAACACTAAAGAAAAAATATTTGTATTAGATACAAATGTACTCATCCACAATCCACGTGCAATGTTCACTTTTGAAGAAAACACAGTAGTAATCCCTATCACTGTAATTGAAGAAGTAGATAATTTTAAAAAGGGTGTTGATGAAAAAGGCAGAAACGCTCGTCAAATAGGACGTTACCTCGATGAACTGAGGGAAAAAGGTAGTTTAAGAGACGGTGTTAAAACAGAGAAAGGTGGAATCATAAAGGTTGTACTTAGTAGAAAAGTTTCTGATACTGCAAAAGATGTTCTAATTATTGATACAAATGATAATCTAATAATTGGAACTGCATTATATCTTCACAAAAAAGAGCCAGAAAAAGAAGTAACATTAGTTTCTAAAGATGCTAATGTACGTATAAAAGCAGATGCAGTTGGCATTAAAGCCGCAAATTTTGAAACTGATAAGATAAACTTTTCTGAACTATATATGGGATATTTAAAGCTCATTGTTGATGATGAAACAATTAAGAAATTCCAAAAAGAAGAATTTATGAGTAATGATTTTGGAGAGATATATCCCAATCAATTTGTGATGTTCTGCAAGGATGAAGAAGATGAAGAAGGCACTGTAGCAAGGTATTCGGTTACTAATAATGCTATATACCCTCTAAAATATTATACCGGACAGGAACTTTTTGGGATAACAGCCAGAAATATTGAGCAGGTTATGTCTTTTGATTTGCTTTTGGATCCGGAAGTTAAGCTTGTAAGTTTGGTTGGAAAAGCCGGAACTGGTAAGACTCTTATTGCCCTTGCAGCCGGACTTGATCAAGTTGTGGAGCAAAATAATTATAAGCGTCTTATAGTCTCTCGTCCTGTTTCTCCTCTTGGAAAGGATATTGGCTATCTACCAGGATCAAAATCGGATAAATTTAATCCTTGGATGCAGCCGATCTTTGATAATATGGAGATCTTGCTTTCTAATAGGAATGAGAAAGAGGATAATGAGAATGGCAAAATATTTGGGAAGAAACAGCCTGTTCTTGAGGATTATCTGGATTTTGGATTTATCGAACTGGAGCCTCTTACCTACATTCGTGGGCGTAGTCTTCCGGACCAATTTATTATTGTTGATGAAGCTCAAAACCTAACTCCTCACGAAATGAAAACCATTATTACTAGAGCAGGTGAAGGAACAAAGATCGTGCTTACAGGTGATCCATATCAAATTGATATTCCATATTTAGATTCTGAAAGTAATGGACTAAGCATAGCTGTAGAGAAGCTGAAGAAGGAAGAGATAGTTGGGCACATAACACTTACAAAAGGTGAGCGTTCTATGCTGGCAGATCTGGCTGCTAAATTCTTTTAATCATAAGGACATATATGAAAAACGATAGAAGTTGGACAGAGATCGATCTAACAAATTTTGAAAATAACTTAACTGAGTTAAAGAGGTTTTTCTCACCACAAAAAGATTTCATGCAAATCGTAAAAGCTGATGCTTATGGACAT
>JABIME010000364.1 GCA_018654125.1 Candidatus Cloacimonadota bacterium | reverse complement strand
GAAAATCATGGAATCGCTAGAAAGACTTGTGCAGTCACCATCAAAAGTATTTAGAGATGGAGAAGTTACTGAAATTCATCAGGGAGAATTAGTTCCAGGTGATATTGTTAGCCTTGAGGAAGGAGATAAGGTTCCCGCAGATATCCGGATCATTGAAGCTTTTAATCTACGTACCAATGATGTTTCACTAACTGGAGAATCGATGCCACAGGATAAGCATAGTAATGCAATTAATGAGGATTGTCAGTTAGCGGATAGAGATAACATGATCTATTTAGGAACGACTGTAGCTTCTGGTAATGCCAGAGGGATAGTAATTGCTACGGGTATGAAAACAGAAATAGGAAGGATCGCCGATCTTACTCAAGAGGAAGATAACTCTCGTTCACCACTTCAACAGGAACTTCAAAGTGTAGCAAATAGACTAACAATTTTTGCTGTAATTATAGCTGTGTTTTTATTTATTGGTAGTGCTCTTCAAGGACTGGGTGTTAATTTTGCATTTATATATGCTTTGGGTGTAGCTGTAGCTGTTGTACCTCAAGCGCTTCCTATGCAAATTACAGTAGCTTTAACCCAAGGTGTTAACCGTTTGTCAAAAGAGAATGCAGTTGTTAAAAAATTATCTTCAGTTGAAACTTTAGGTTCAACAAATGTGATCTGTACAGATAAAACAGGTACCTTAACAAAGAATGAGATGACCGTAAAAGAATTATGGTATTCAGGGAAATATTATAAAATAACAGGTTTAGGCTACAAACCCGAAGGATCAATATTAGATAAGGATGATAAAGAGCTATCTCAGCAAAATATTGATGATATGGAGATATTGCTGGATGCTGCTACCATGGCTTCTAATGCAACTATTCATGCACCTGATGAGAATCATAGCAATTGGTATCCGGTTGGAGATCCAACAGAAGCTGCATTAATAACACTTTCTACAAAATTGGGAACACATTCCGCTACAGAAGATGAAGAAAACCCTGAACTTCATGAATTTAGTTTTGATTCTGTGCGAAAACGAATGAGTTCGATAAGGCAGTTTGATGATGGGAAATACCTAAAGATGAAGGGAGCTTCCGATAGCATACTATCAGTTAGTAAACACATTTGGAAAAACGGGAAAAAAGTAGCAATAACCGAGGAAGACAAGAAAGAGATCGAAACAATAAATGACGAATATTCAAAACAGGCGATGAGAGTTATTGCAATAGCCTTTAGAAAATTGGAAGCAGATGAGAAGGATTATGTACTGGAAGATATAGAAAAAGATGTTGTGTTCTTAGGTCTCATAGCCATGACTGATCCCCCAAAAGAAGGAGTAAAAGAAGCAATAGATAAAGCACATGAAGCTCATATTAGAACATATATTATGACTGGAGATCATGCAGTTACAGCACAAGCAATTGGTAAAGAGATAAATCTATCTGCTGTAGATGCTGACGTTCCAGTAATTACAGGTAAAGAATTTGTTGATCTAACTGATGATGAACTGAATAAGATCATGGATAAAAATGATTCGCTGATTTTCAGTAGAGTGTCACCAGAAGATAAATTACGCATTGTAAAACTACTTAAGAAACAGGATAAGATAGTAGCTGTTACAGGTGATGGAGTAAATGATGCACCAGCTCTTAAGAGTGCTCATATTGGCGTTGCAATGGGGCAGATGGGAACGGATGTCTCCAAACAGGCAGCAGAGTTAGTATTACTTGATGACAGCTTTCCAACATTGGTTAGTGCAATTAAGGAAGGCAGGATAATCTATAATAATCTTAAGAAAACTGTGTTAGCATCGCTTACAAGTAATGGTGCAGAATTAGCAGTTGTTCTGCTTGGTTTATTGGGTGTAATGCTATTTAAATGGCCAATCCCGATCTTGGCAATACAGATTTTGGCAATTGATCTATTTGCTGAAATATTACCACTAACGGCGCTAACCTTTGACCCTGGATCAAAAGAGCTGATGACATCTCCACCTCGTGGCCGTAAAGAACATATTGTAAATAAAAGATCATCTGCAGAGATAATCTTCTTAGGTTTCTTAATGGGTTTATTGGCATTCTTGAATTTTGGGTTTTTTATTAAACGAATGGGTATAGTTCTTACTGCAGATCATATATTATATGCAAGGGCTACAACGGTTTGTTATACAACAATTGCTTTCACGCAATTTGTAAATATCCTCTCCAGACGTTATGAATTGAAATCGATATTCTCTAGGAATTTCTTCAGTAATCCTAAAATGCTATATTCAATTCTCCTTTCAATATCAATTTGCCTTGTGGCAATATATTTACCAAGCATTAATGATTTTTTGGCTTTTGCTCCATTACAAATAAGTGATTGGATAACAATAATGGCAGCTTCAGCAATATTCTTATTAGCTCATGAGTTTTTAAAAGTATATAAGAAAGCAAGATATTTAAGGTAAAAATAAATTAAAATTATCATGACATAAAAACTTGATAACAAATACTTGAAAAAAAATGGAGTATAAAAATGGATTTAAAAGAAATGTCAAAGGAACAACTGATAGGAATGTTGGATGATTTTGCCAAGAACTGGTTAGCCCATGATGGTCTTTGGTTTCAACAGGTTGAAAAGAATTATGGTCTTGAAAAAGCAATTGAATTAGATACAGAAGCATGGAGAATATTTACTAGGATTGAAGCGAAGCGAATAAAGGCACGTCATAATATCCCTGAAAATAGTGGTTTAGAAGGATTGAAAAAAGCCCTATCTTTTAGACTCTATAGTAGATTAAATATACAGAGTATTTCAGAAGAGACTGAGAATTCTTTTGTTTTTAATATGGATAGATGTAGAGTGCAATATGCTCGAACACAAAAAGGACTTCCAGATTTTCCATGTAAAAGCGTAGGAATTGTTGAGTACAGTGAGTTTGCTAAAACTATTGATCCAAGAATAAAAACTACTTGTATTGCTTGCCCTCCGGATTCCCACCCAAAAGAATTTTATTGTTCTTGGAAATTTGAAATTTGAACATTATTGGAATTAAATAAAAATAAAGGTGAAGAAAATTTTACTACTTCACCTTTTTATGTAATTTTAAGAGTCTGAAGTTAGTTTTCTTGAGACTTTACACTTTAGTTTAGTATTAGTGATTGTTTCGTTCGTAAATACTGAATTCATTTATAATAAATCTGAAAATCAGTAAAAAACTATCTCCTTACTTTCATCTTCTTTATAACTTGGTTCTGCTCTATTGCGCAATCTTCCTCAATACTTCCAGATATTCACTCCAAACCTTTTCAACAATTTCTCCAGCTGATTCAAGCTCAGTTATCATTGATGAAACTTGCCCAATTTCTAGTTCACCTTCTCGTAAGTCTCCATCGAACATTCCTTTTTTGGCTCTGGCGTTTCCCAGAAGCTCATTGAGCTCATTTTTGGAAGCACCAGTGGACTCATGCTTATAAACTTCAAAAGCAAATTCGTTACTTAGAAGTCGGACTGGAGCCAATTTTTTTAACATCAAAAGTGTCTCACCTTCTTTGGCTTCGAATATCTTTTGCTTAAAATTATCATGAGCGGAAGATTCTTGGCAAGCTGCAAAAATTGAACCGATCTGAACCGCATCTGCTCCCAGGGCAAAAGCTGCAGCCATTGCCTTACCGCTGCCAATTCCACCAGCAGCAATTACCGGAATACTAACTTCTTGCGTAATCTTTGGTATCAAGCACATTGTTGTTGTTTCTTCCCTGCCATTATGCCCACCTGCTTCGAATCCTTCTGCAACAATTGCATCCACACCGGCAGCTTCACATTTAATACCGTATTTTGTTCCTGGAACTATATGAACCACGATCATACCTTTTTCTTTCAGATACGAAGTCCACGTTTTAGGATTTCCAGCTGAAGTAAAAATGATTTTCACCCCTTCTTCAATGATGATCTTGATTTTTTCTTCCGCATCACCCATTAGAAGTGGTAGATTCACACCGAAAGGTTTGTCTGTGAGAGTTTTACATTTTTTTATGTGTGCTTGCAAAACTTCCGGATACATTGAACCTGCACCAATAAGGCCGAGTCCACCGGCATTGCTGACAGCAGCTGCAAGTTTTGCACCGCTACACCAGATCATTCCTCCTTGGATTACGGGATATTTTATGTTAAATAATTTCGTGATTTTGTTCATAATAAATTTACCTCATTATTCTTGAAGGCGACAATTTGCATTGTCGCCTTCAAGTTTATTTGATTCGTATAATTTTTGTAAATTAGACTATGCTTTCTTGTAAACAATAGAGACTACAGTCTTGTCATCTCCACCCATATTGATAGTCATTCCATAAGGTTTATCTTCTTTAATTTCTATCTGAGCATCACCTGCTTTTCCGGTAAGTTGTTCCCAAATTGTAACGGCTTGATGTACACCAGTTGCACCTGTTGGATGTCCCCAACCAACCAACCCACCGGTTGTGTTTGTAGGAATAATACCATCTCTGGCAGTATTTCCATCTGCTACAAAACCTGCACCTTTTCCCGGTTCTGCAAAGCCAAGAGCTTCCATTCCTAAAATACCTGCAATAGAGAAACAGTCATGTAGTTCAACTGTACCTAGATCATCTTTTGCAATACCAGCATTTTCCATAGCTTGATGAGCTGTATGTTTAATCGTGCTAACGCAAGTAAGATCTTCAGGCTCTTTGGTTAGGTCTTCTTCGCACTGGCCATAACCCAGTATCTCGATCGCATCATTTTTATCGATGCCACAACGCTTCAAGCCTTCTTCAGAAAGAATTGCAATTGCACTGGCACTATCAGAAACTTTAGAACAATCATATACACTTAAATGATCCACAAAAAATTTGCCGTTAGGTTTGGTCAAACCAACAGCCATTAAATCTTCTGTCTTATTGTGATATTCTTGAGCCGTTGGACAAAGTCTAGCATTCTCAACCGCATTTTTATACCAGGTCGCCATACCTTTTCTCGCATAGTCAAAACCATACTTCTCATAATATGCACCAGCTCTGTTGCTGAATTGTCCAGGGAAAAAATAAGCATGACCATCTTTTCTATTCTCATACCAACCGGCACCTGCTAAAACGTCTGCTCCATAGATCGCCTTCATTGTATTCTGCACTTCCACACCAAGACATAAAACAACTTCAGCAGTTTCGGCTAAAATTGATTTGATCCCAGTTGCTAAAGCCAATCCACCTGAAGCACAAGCTCCTTCCACACGGATGGATGGTTTATAACGAAGTCCTTCATCGATCATCGGTACAAAAGCAGCTATGTGTCCTTGTTTATTAAAACGTGCTGCCATGAAATTTCCAACAACACTTTCATCAACATTTTGAGATCCACCGATCATTTCTAAGGTTGCTTTCCCGGCTTCTTTAAGATAATGTTCCAAACCTGGACGTGGCTTTTTGGGATGAAATTCTTTTCTGCCAGTTCCCAGAGAAATCGTGTTATATCCTGCAGCCATATATACTTTTCTTCGTAATTTTTTCATGATATCACCCTCTATTAATAATTATTGATTGGCCCGTAGGCATGATAGAAACCTGTAAGAAGTACAGTGTTCACATCTTCATCAGTTCTAGCTACATTCATATTCACCAATTTCTTACCGATTTCTTTAGAATTATTAAGATATTCAATTGCCAACTTACCACCGAAAGAATCAGTTTCGTTTAATTCTTTGAAATAACCATCTAAGATATCGAATTTCTTCTTATTAAAATTAACAGCTTTCCAAGGTTTTAGGCTAGTGGGGATTACTCCAATCTTCTCATCGCATTTAGTATGAATTTCTGCATACTCAACATATCTTTTTGTTTCATAATCATAGGCAGCAACAGGTCTTCCTCCATCATATTTCAGGAAACCATCTTTTTGTGCTCCGCTGGAGAACTGACCACCTTTCACACCTAATTCCAGCATTTTATGTAGTTCAGG
>JABIME010000363.1 GCA_018654125.1 Candidatus Cloacimonadota bacterium | reverse complement strand
CGGTATGTTGGAAATGGAAGAGCGAAAACATCATATTAATTCTGATGATGCATTTGGTGAAATGGAAGAAGAGATGGACTCAATGGATATTGATCAAGATGAAGAATTTTTGAGTGTTGAAGCGGAGATGGAAGAACTTTGCTTTAGTATTTATGAAACAATAGTAAATGGAAGGTTGCAGTCTTATGAAAAAGAAGCTGATGAACTGGCAGTGCTTTATGCTTCACGTGCTGGTTATAATGGTATGCATATGCTGAATTTATTGCAACGATTAAAACATTCATCATCCAAAACATATAATGAACATTATACGCAAGAGCAAATTGATGAGCGGATTAGAAGAATTAGTAATAATTTATCTTCACTTCAGTTAAATGGTGAACTTTTTGATCATAAAGATAGATGGAATAGAAGAAAAGGATTTTAGGGGTAAATATACAATTATTAAATATGTAAGTATATATTCAATTTACTTCACACTATCAATTAAATAATTGACTAAAAAACATTGTGATTTTTTTTCCAATTCATGAAAAATAATAAAGCACAAGAATTACGTAGAATAATACAATATAGTTTATTAGGCATTACAATGATAATAGTTGTATTGCTTATAGATGGTAAATTATGCAGTGCTCATGGGTTTTGTCCGTATTCTAGTGTTTGTTTTGGAGTAATGAAGTTAAATCCTGAATTCGCAAAATTGCTATATCCAATCTCAGTAATAATCGGTTTGTTAATCGTGATTACTTCCATATTTTGGGGAAGAAGATTTTGTGGATATATTTGTCCTTTTGGAACAGCTCAAGAGATTATTTATAATCTGAATCCGAGATCAAAAAAGAAAAAACCACTTCATATCCCAGTTTGGTTGCACAAACTTTTAAACAGTTTAAAATATATTATTATGTTTATTACGATTTTGGCTGCATTTCGTTCCATGCAATATGTTTATATGAAGTTTTGCCCAGTTCTGGCAGTGTCACATCCACAAAATATTACAATTGCATCTATAATTATTTTATTTGTAATTTTTATTGTTGGTTATCTTGTTAACAGATTTTGGTGCAGGTATTTGTGCCCGTATGCAGCGTTGATGAATGTGTTTCAATATATTGGAAAAATATTGCATATTAAATCTAATAGAATCCATGCCAGCGAAGAGCATTGTCTAGATTGCAGGCTTTGCTCAAAATGTTGCCCAATGCAGATAGTGATCCATGAAGAAAAACGGGTTGAGAATGTTAACTGTATTTTTTGTCTGAAATGTCTGCAAAGCTGTCCTGTTGAAAATGGAATCGTATTAGATAAAAAAAGTATGAAAAATAAGTGATTTGTGGATTGAATATTGCATTAATATAACCTATTATAAAAATGGAGAGATAAATGAAGAAAAAATGGATAATTATAAGTGGAATTATGTTGATAATTGTATTCAACGTTTTTTCACAATCAACTAACAAAATTGAATTAACGAACTATTCTGGTAAATTAAAACAGATCGGTGGTAACTGGTTTCTAAATACAGGTGAAGATATTGTAGAACTGTCGCTTGCGCCGGATGAATTCCTTAAAGAAAACGAAATCGAACTTACTTCTAAAATGGAGTTATCACTTACCGGGATTATGCAGGAAGATGAATTTATCGTGTATTCCTTAATGATTTCAGATAAAGAATTTAAGATCAGAGATGAGACTGGAGAAGCCTTGTGGAAGATTAAACCTTATTATGTAGAAGCAGATAAATGTATAGGTTGCAGGCTGTGTGTTTCTCCTTGCCCAAAAGGAGCAATTACAATGGTAAAAGGTGTTGCTGTTATTGATGCAGATAAATGTGATGGTGACGGAATATGTTTTGAAGGTGATGGTAAAAAATATAAGGGATGCCCTGTTGGTGCCATAAAGCAAGTAGAATAATTTTATTAGGATTAACAAATG
This sequence comes from Candidatus Cloacimonadota bacterium, assembly GCA_018654125.1. The sequence goes on along the minus strand of JABIME010000363.1, from coordinate 5,749 downwards.
AAAAAACTATTATTATTATCTTTATTTATTGGAATCATAATAATAAGCTGTACAGACACATTAGACAAAACTACCGGAAACAATAATCAACCTCGCATAGAATATTCATCATGTTCAAGTTGTTTGGAATGTATTGATTTCTTCAACTGCCCTGAAAATGCAATAAAACTGGATAATCGAACTCAAACTGCTTATATCGATGCAGATCTTTGTACGGGATGTATGGACTGTATAAATCTGTTTACTTGCCCAGATGATGCGTTTACAATAAATGTTGATGATATTAAACCAGCACAGATAAATGACATTATCGCAGCTTCCGATACAATTGGGAAGATGAATATACTATTTACTGCAACAGGAGATGACTCAACTTTTGGCAGAGCCTTTAGATATAAGCTTGTTCTAAAAGATTCTGCTGATCAGATAATAGAAAATGAATTTATTCCAACATTACCACAAAATGCTGGAATCACAGAAAATTGGAATTTACAAAATTTACCTGCAAATGAGCTTGTTAAATTGGAAATTAAAGCATTAGATGAACTCGATCAAGCTTCAACTCCTGCTTATGAAGAGGTTCAAATATTGGGTGAAATTATAGATGAAGAACCGCCATCACAGATTAATAATATTGTTGTAAGTTCAATTTCTATGAATTCTTTTCAGCTTAACTGGACAGCACCTGGAGATGATGGAGATATCGGAACATCAAATTCCTATATTATTAAATTGCATACTGAAGATATTACAGATGAAAATTGGGATGGCATTGAAGAATATGAACAGAGTATCATTCCATCTGAAGCAGGAAATGAAGAAACTCTGACTATTATTGAACTTGAACCGGTTACAGAATATTTTGTTGGTATAAAAGCGGTTGATGAAGCCCAGAATATTTCATTGCTTTCTAATATTGCTCAAACTCAAACAACCGATTTGCCGGATGAAACACCACCCTCTGCTATTACAGATCTACAAGCTATTCCAACCGATGAAATAATAGAACTTACATGGACATCACCAGGTGATGATGGTTTGGATGGAACTGCCTACATCTATGAGATCAAAATAGCTGAAGAAGAGATTACGGAAGCTAATTGGGAAAATGCAGAACTTCTTGATGGTCCACCCTGGCCATTAGAAGCAGGGACTTCTCAAAATTTTATTGTTGAAGGCTTGCAACATGAAATCACTTACTATTTCGCAATTAGAGCATTTGATGAAGCTGAAAATATTTCACCAATCTCTAATGTTCCAAACACAAGCTTGATAGTTGATGTTATCTCACCATCGGATATTACAGATCTAAGTGTTTATGAAGGATCAACATCTAACTTGAGTACAATTAAAATTATGTGGACTGCACCAGGTGACAATGGATTAGAAGGAATTGCAGATCATTATGAGATAAGGTTTTCTACTTCAGAGATCACATCAGCAAACTGGGAAAGTGCTGTAGTTTTTAATAATCCTCCAGAACCGGAGATTGCAGGATCTTCCCAATATTGTTATGTGAATGTGTTGGAAGCTGCAACGATCTATTATTTTGCTATAAAAGCTTTTGATGAGAACAACAATGAAAATCAGGTTTCAAATTCACCTGCAGGGAAAATAGTATATCAAATAAATACTGCAGCATGTCACAATTGTAGTAACTGTATTTATGACTGTGATGATGATGCGATCTTGCAAGGACCAGGTTATAAATATATAGACCCAGATCTATGCGTTGCTTGCGGTGATTGTAGCTGCCCCTGGAATTTGATATATAGAGCAGTTGTTGCATATTAAGTAACTCAAATATATAGTGTTGGCTTTGCAAAATAAAATGACATATCTATCTTGTTTGAGAAAAAATCGAATAGAGCTTTGTGTGTTTTGGCAACCTAACAAAACACATTAAAAATAATTGTGTTTATGTATGAGGTAAAATGAAAATAAAGTTATTAATTGTTATAATTATTTTAGTTGCAATTTCACTTTTTGCAATTTCAAAAAGCAACATATTTGTGGAATCTAATTCTTGTGTTGGGTGTACTGATTGTATTGGAGTTTGCCCAACGAATGCAATAGAAGTTGTTGATGGGAAAGCAATTATAGATGCAGAGTTATGTATTGACTGTGAAATATGTATAACCAGCTGTACATATAAAGCGATAAGGAAAAACAAATGAAAAAAATCTGGATTTTGTTAACGCTTATTGTGATGATTCTAATTTATATTGGCTGCGATAAAGTAAGTAATCCGGAGTATAATGTAGATAAATCTGCCTGTAATTCTTGTGGAGCCTGCATTGCTATTTGTCCAATTGATGCGATTGAGATTGGTGAAGACGGTAAAGCAATAATAGATCAGACCAAATGTAATCAATGTGGTAAGTGTATTGTGATCTGCCCCGAAGATGCCATTCATTAAAGGAGATAATAATATGAGAAAAATAATTATATTATCACTATTCTTTATTTTACTTTCTCCAATATATTCATTAACAAACTGGTCACAATTCTCATTAAGATATTTTATGACAGATGCCCAGAATGATATTGAAATTGTAACAGGAGCATCTCAAGATGCTGATAAGATAAATACTGAAGGCAAATTTGGCTTGCAATATGAACATGAATTGTCAGGAAAGATAAGTGATAAGATTTCATTTAGCATTACTGATGATATTTTCTTTTCTGAGAAGAGCCATGAACGTCGTAATTCTTTCTTAACAAATGATCTGAAATTTGGCGTACTTTATAAGCATGAAACTACTTATTTAAAATTAAAATTAAACAATCGCTATTTTAACTCAGGAGAAACAAAATATTTAATTTTACCTGGAATTGCACAAAATACACAGAAGCAGATGGTTAACAGCGCGGTACTACATTTTAGGCAAAATATTGGTAAATTTAACTTCAGTTTTTATTCCAGCTTACGAGATCTAGAATATAAATATATCGTTCTGGAAGATGATGTGACTACCTTTCGTGATGATGATGATGAATTAGAAACGAGCAACGCAAGCGACTACGATAGCTATACAAATGCAAAACTTTCCTATCAAATAACCAATCATCTAACCGTATTCAGCAGGTTATATTACAAAGATGATCTTAATCAATCAAGTGTGTACGATATGAAAAGTTTGGGTGGAGGTTTTCAATATGACAACAACATTGATCTCTTTAGTTCATTTAAAGCAGAAGTTCAATATTACAATAATATTTCCGAAATAATTAATGACGAACAAGACCATAATATGGTAACACAAATTCGTTATTCAAAAAGATTTGGGAATGGTGTATCAGGGTTTGTTTCCTACATAAATCGATCATGTTACGATGAAGAAACATCAAAAGTATATAGAGTTTCTAATATGCTCAGGGTTCATGCAATGTATTCCTATTCTTTAGGAAATCTAAATAATTCATACATTTTAGCAGGAATAAAATTAAATCCTGAAAATCATGGAACACTTGGCTTTATAGAACAAAATCAGCATCTATATAAAGGATTTTATTCAACTGCAAATATAAAATATTCACTTGATCTATTTACTTCATATTCACTAAAGATGGAGTATTTTATGAGCAACTTACAGTCGATTTGGATTAAAGATGAGTTTATAGATTACTATGGTATTCATAAGCAGAATCTTATATTCATAGGCTCTACAATAATCTTTTAATAAACTAGAGGGAATGTGATTAAAACACTAGTAGAAGGCGTAATTCTTGGTTTAACAACTGGAACAGCATGTCTTGTTACCTGTTCTCCAATTTATCTTCCATACTTAATTTCAGAAGATAGAAAATTAAGTAAAAGCATATATGCAGTATTGGAAATTTCTGCTGGTAGATTTGTTTCATACTTGGCATTTGGCGCAATAGCCGGCTATACTGGTGCTCAAATTGCTTCCGTAAACCGTGAATTATTTACTTCAATTGCCTATATTTTATTGTCAGCTTATCTTGTACTCTCGGCTGTTAGAACAAATAAGAAAGCAAAAAGTTGTCATGTTCCAAAAATGGCAAGATTCACTCAAAGTGGTATTATTTTAGGAATACTTACAGGTATAAATTTCTGCCCTTCATTCCTTATTGCACTTTCTAAAGCTGTAGATCTAGGTGGAGCATTCAGTGGTATGATGCTGTTTCTTGGATTTTTCTTCGGAACATCTATCTTCCTACTTCCACTGGCATTTATAGGTCAGATCTCTAAAGTAAGCAAAATGAAAATGGTTGCTCAATATGCTTCTATACTTGTTGCGATATGGTTTACATTTAGTGGTGTAAAGGGATTAGTTCATTATTATGAACATAAAAAATTGGATGCTCAACCATCTCGATTGGTTGAGGCATTTAATCCTAATATTCCATTAGCGGTTATTGCTTCTGAAGAAAATTCTACATATTTTAAAACATTACAGGATTCCCTTATAAATTATACTCCAAGTAGTGTTCATTATTTTCAATATAATAAAACTATACTTGATTCTATAAATAAGTTGTCTGAAACTGTCTTGGTTATCGATTCCTCAATTCTAAATGAGAGTTTTGATAACTATGATTATTTCCAAGTTGAACCGGACTATGATCTATCCAGAATGCTTAAATTCATGAAATTCTATACTTTTAAAACTAGAACTCATCTGCATTGGGAATTTATTGAGAAAGAAGAAGGTTCTCATAAACATTAGGAGGAACATTGAAAACCGATAGAAAAGAATTATTAAAAAGATTAACACTTGAATCAGGAATTTCCGGAAGCGAAAGTAAGATCTCTGAGATAATGAGAGAAGAATTGAATGGATATACATCTTCTAGTAAAGATAACATGGGATCAATTTGTTTTGAATATAAAGGGAAAAAAGATAGTCCGAAGATCATGTTCGTAGCACATATGGATGAGATCGGTTTTATAGTGGCAGATATTTTACCAAGTGGATTTCTAAGACTTCAAAATATTGGTGGCTGGAATCCTAATACACTTCTTTCATCTCCAGTTGATGTAATAAATTCTAAAGGGGAAAAATATCCCGGAATTATTGGTGCTGTTCCGGTACACTTTTTAAAAAACAGACAAGATGTTAAACCAGAGATCAATAGTATGTTTGTGGATATTGGAGCAATTTCAAAAGAAGATGTAGAAAATAATTTTGGAATTCAACTTGGTGATCAAATTGTACCGGTAACTAATTTCCATTATAGCGAAAAAAATAGAAGAATGTTCTCTAAAGCATTTGATGACAGATCAGGAGTTGCGGCAGTTATCGAGATAGGTAAGATACTTGCACAAACGGAACATCCAAATACTGTTTATTGTGTTGGAAGTGTGCAGGAGGAAGTTGGAACTCGTGGTGCAAGTACAATTGCAAATTATACCGATGCTGATGTATGTATTGTTTTAGAGGGTGCACCTGCAGATGATATTCCTGGAATTCCTTACACATCTCAAACAGGAGTTGGCAAAGGTGCCCATGTTCGCTTATTCGATCCTACGATGATAGTTAAAAGAGAATTAAAGGATTATATAGTTGAATGCGCTAACAATAATGAAATAAAAATTCAACTAACTGTCCGTAAAGGCGGTGGAACAGATGGCAGGCAATTTCATGTAGCAAACCGTGGAATCCCTACAATAGTCCTTGGAGTTCCGGTTCGTTATGCGCATAGTCATAACTGCATTTCATCTATGGATGATTTTGATGAACTGATGAAATTATTAACTGTGATTATAGAAAATCTAGATTCT
>JABIME010000001.1 GCA_018654125.1 Candidatus Cloacimonadota bacterium | reverse complement strand
TAAACTTATGGTAGCTCTATTTTTATGAATGAAAAGATTAAAAACAACATCTGGTGAATCAGTATTAATATCAGGTCTTGCATTGTACTTTTTTGTGAAGTAGTCTGCTATTGCATCTTTTAAAACAAGGGTTGCATATCTTGAATGTGTAATTTTACTATTGGAAACATTCGAGTAGATAGCAAAAGTTTTATTATTATTAAGAAGTTTATCCCACTCGATATTAGAGGCTGTGCTATATAGATATTTTGTGCTGTGGCAATCAAATGTTATTAGTGGAGCCAAGATACGGCTAATAAATTTACTTTGAAAATTAATTCGATATATATGTGAGATATCTGTCTTAAAATGAACTCCCCTATAAACCGGAGTTATCTCTTTAGCTCCGAATTCTTTTAATTCCAATGCACCAAGATCTTCCATAGAACCAGCTACTTGTGCAAAGAATTTGCCATGCTGTTGATATTCAAACATATTTTTTCTCCTCTTAACTATTACAATAAATTATTTAATACTTAATGTTTTGCAATTTTATAATTAGTTTTGATTAAAATATTACCCATAATAACCGATGAAATGATTATTAACGGTATTGAAACCAATAAACGTACCAGCGTAAATTTGATCCCTAAAAAAGAAGCTTCAAAAACTACCATTGGAATTCTACATACAGCACTAGCACCAATATAAGTAAATATTACACTCAATTTTGCGCCTTTTTTATGAAGAACTGCAGCGATTGGAAATGCAACGTACAAACCGCCAACAGTAGTTCCAGAAAGAAGTATTGCCCATAAAAATCCGCGCCATGAGGAGTTATCTCCTAGATGCTTCTCAATTGTTTCTCGTTTAATCCACACTTCAAATAATCCGATCAGAACAAATGCAACAGGAATAATTTTAACCATTGAAAAAGTAAAACTTAAAAAATTCTTTCCTATCAATTCACCACTTTCAAAATTAAAAATGAATGATGATCCAACAAAAATAAAATAGATAGCAAATATTATAGGTTTCAAGAACTTCTTCATTTTCCAATCTCCCCGAAAACAATTCCCATAATAACTGCTACGATGATTGCAATAAAAAAGTAGATCACATTTCTAATTATCGTTATCTTAACTCCAAAGAATTCTTTTTCAACTGGGAATGTGACAATTCCTACCAGCATAAGAGTTGTGGTAAAAGCAGAAAGAACCATGTAGGGAACACCTTGCTGGCGTAAAATTCCGGCAAGTGGAAAGGCGATAAAACCAGGCATTAAGGTAATTGAGCCGATTAGTGAAGCTATTAACATACTTACATATTTATTTCCAATGCCTAAATATCTTATAATGAGATCTTGTGGAAAAATAAATAGAATAATTGAGATAAGAATTAGCATTGTGAGAAAAGCTGGTACAATTTTACTGAATTTTTTAAAAGCAATTTTTAAAGCTTTTATTGTTTTTTGTTTATCTGCAATAAAAGAAATTATAAATAATATTGCAGTAGCTAAATATAAGATCAGCAATTTATTCTCTTAAATTGAGCTGAATTCATCAAACGATAATGCGGAGAATAATTGTTGCGATAAATATCACTATGACTAACAAGTTTATTATCTATTATGACTTCCCACAATTCTGCTGATTGTTCTTGTACATTTTCTATTGGAATATTCATCATCATAATTTGCTTCTCGATATTCTTCCACTCTTTTAACCATGATTCATAATCGATCTTATTTTTGATATCAGCACTTTTTAAAAAAGCATCAATAAAATCATCAAAAGAGATCATTCCTTTATTTATAACATTCAAGTTAACTCTATAAAAATTGTTGATATAACTGATATTTTGATAATCTTTTTCTTCAAAAATTGTGGATTCATCTAATTCATTATTAAGGAATTTTATAGCAGAGTTTTTATCGGAAATGATGTGTCCGGGACCGAATGTCCCTTGAAAAAAAAGTTTGTAGTAATCTATGAGTCTTGCTTTTGGATGAAGCACGAACTCAGAATTTATGAGTTTAATTATTTCTTCATTTTGCACGGAAGAATGTTCCTCTTTCTAGTTGCTGTGAAACCACAGAACCTTCATGCAAGAGCTCACTGAGATATTTATTGATCTCATTTATGTGAATTCCCAGCATTTCTGAAAGGTCTTTATCTGT
>JABIME010000362.1 GCA_018654125.1 Candidatus Cloacimonadota bacterium | reverse complement strand
CTCCAGTATTTTTAGCTCACCAATTTTATATGCACAAGCTTGCCCTGGCCATACAGAATAACGATCTATCTCGCCATAGCTTGCCCAACCTAGATTTTCCTTCATATATTCTGCAGCTTGAGTCCTACTCCATTTTTTGTAATGAATTCCGGTATCAACAACAAGCCTAACAGCACGGAAAAGCTCGGAATTCAAATACCCCAATTCAGAATAAATATCATCGTACCAACCTTGCTCGAAAGCAAGTTTTTCTGCATATAAAGCCCAACCCTCAATGAATGCTGTAAAGAAAGTGAAATTACGGTACATTGGAATATCAGCTAGTTCTTGAGCATAAGCAATTTGCAAATGATGCCCGGGAATTGTTTCGTGATGTAACAGTGTTTGCATTCCCTTCTTATTTGGAAGCCAGCTTAAGTTTGTATAAAATATGGCGGGTCTGCTGCCATCAATTGGAGCTCTGTCATAATACTGTCCGGCAAATTGTTCTTTATGTGGTGGAACAGCACGCACAGTAACGGGAATGGAAGGTATTTTTTTAAATACATTTGTCAGGCGTTCATCTGTTTCTTCGATTATTTGCAGATAATCATTTAACGCTTGCTGACGTCCTTTATCATTCTGAGAATATTTGAATTTATCTCCCTGCATATAGTTCCAATATTGTTCTTCAATTTCACTAAATGTTCCTTCAGTAAAACCTAATTTTTTAAAACGTTGTAAAGACTCTGCTTGAATTCTTGCAACTTCCGTTAATCCAATTTGATGAATTTCTTCAGGAGTGAGATCTGTGGTTGTATGTTTTTGTAGGCAGAATTTATAAAATTTGTCTCCATCCGGTAATTTCCAAACACCAATATCATTATTGGTCTTATTTATTAGATTATCAATATGATTAGAAATTTTCTTGTAATTTGGAACAATATTGCTGTTCACTGCATCCAGGCATCTAGCTAAATAAATTTGTTTTCGTACAGCATCAAAATCTTCTAATTCATTCAGCTTATTCTCAAAATAAGTATAAAAGATCATCTCTACAGGGCGTTTCTCCAGAAAATTATCAATTATATTTTGTAGATTGTTTAATACGATCTTAGAAGGAAATATTTTGAGCTTTTCCCGTTTTTTCAACTGAGGAAAGAAGTTATCAAAATAGGTGTCAATCTGCTCCATACGAGATATATAATCTTTAATATCCTGCTCATTAATTATGGAGTGATTTTCTGTGAAAAGACCAATAAGATTAGAATGAAATCCGTACATGTAATTCAGCATGTAATAGTGATAGCGGTATTCATCTGCTGCAATTATGTTTTGCAAATAATGTTTGAAAACCGAACTTTCCAATGAATTGTCTTTAGAAAGTTGATCAAATTTTATAACATTGAAAAAGTATTGCTCTACTAATTTTAGTTCATGCTGATATGCTGCTTCGGAATTATCTGTAAGTTTAGATTTATCGTAAGTATAGTTTCCTGAGGAATCTAATCCTAGATAGCTTCCTGTAGATGGATTAAGTTTGATAACTTCTTTAGAATAATTATCAAGGAACTCATTAAAAGTTAATGTTTCTGAAGCATTACAGGAAATTATAAACAAACACAAAATTACTGCTAAAATATATCTCATAGATTCTCGATTATAAGTAATATCACCTACTTATCAAACCGCCATCAATAACCATGTCGTCTCCGGTTACATAACCAGATTTGTCTGAACAAAGCCACAAAACACAATTTGCAACTTCTTCTGCAGTTGCCATTCTCTTCATTGGAACAATGGCTTCTACCCATTGCTTAAATTTCTCATCATTACGTTTTTCTTCTGGGAACATGGGTGTTATTATTAATCCTGGAGAGATGGAATTCACTCTGATATTCTGAGCCGCATATTCAGTTGCTGCCGCTTTCGTTAATCCTTTTACACCATGCTTAGATGTAATGTAAGCAGGAAGTCCCGGATATCCGCGATGCCCCGAAACAGATGCATTATTCACAATGCAACCAAGTCCTGCTTTT
>JABIME010000361.1 GCA_018654125.1 Candidatus Cloacimonadota bacterium | reverse complement strand
TTAATTATGCACAAGGCGTTGGTTCTGTTGTTGTAGCCGCTGCTGGAAATGATAATATTAATGTTGGAACAAATCCACATTATCCTGGTAATGCAACAAACGCTATTTGTGTTGCTGCTACAGGCCCAAATAGTGATATAAAAGCAAACTTTTCAAGTTTTGGACCTCCTGTTGATGTGTCAGCACCAGGTTCTGGAATCTATTCAACAATTATCAATGGAAACGGTTATGCTAGTTTTAATGGAACATCAATGGCTTCTCCAATTGTAGCCGGTGTTACTGGTCTTATCAAATCTATTCATCCAACAATCTCAGCAGCAGACCTTAAAACCAGAGTAGAACTTACTTGTGATGATATTGATGCTTTAAATCCTGGATATGAAGGCTGGTTAGGCTCAGGACGTGTTAATGCTTTTAGGGGAACAATGTATGATCTAATTCCAAATCTCTCTGTAATAGAAATTACAGCTTTGGAACAAACCGGAGACGGTGATGGCGTTGCAAATCCGGGTGAGACGATCTCCCTTATGGTTCAGTTAGAAAATGATGATTTTTGGGTTGACGCAACAAGTATTACAGCTACTCTAAGTTGTGATATTGCTGAAGTTACAATATCAAGTGATGAGTCAACATATCCCGATATCGCATCTGGATATAATGGTTGGAATTCTGGAGATCCTTTTATTTTTGAAACTCCTGCCGATATTGGCGATTATACAATTCCTTTTACACTTACAATTTCAGCTAATCCTAGTGCAACATGGCCATATACTGCAGATCTTGAATTTGATGTTGAATTAACATTAGCTCAAGCTGGTTGGCCTTTGGTTCTGGGAAGCTTAACAACTTCTGGTGGTGTAATTATTGATCTCGAAGATGATGGTTCAAGAGAAATGATCTTTGGTGATTACGATGGAATGCTTCATGTTATGCATGAAGATGGCTCTCCAGTTGCTCCATTCCCTATAGATACAGGCGCTAACATTGCAGTTGCTGTTGCGGTAGGTCTTGTAGATGGAGACAACATAGAAGATATAGTAATTGGTAACGATGATGGTCATCTCATAGCTTATGATATTAATGGTGATACAATTTTCGATTATAATACAGAAGCAGATATTAGAAGTAATCCTATGATTGCAGATGTTGATGGTAATGGTACTTCGGAAGTAATATTGTGTACATTTAATCCAGGTTTAATACATATTCTCAATTCTGATGGTTCTGCCTTCCCTAATTTCCCAGCTACTTTAACCGCACCTGCGATGGCATCTCCTGCAGTTGGTGATTTGAATAGTGATGGAAATATGGAGGTTCTTGTTGTTACAATTGCTGGCTCTTTGAATGCGATTTCTTCGAATACCGGTGCAAACCTTTCTGGTTGGCCTTTCTCTATCGGTTTTGGCTCTACTTATGGTCCTACTATCGTGAATTTTGATGGTGATACAAATCCTGAAGTTGTTATTGCTACAACACCAGGAACAGTTTATGCAATTAACCATGACGGCTCACTCATCTGGGATATGAATGTTGGTGAAGATGTTCGTACTGGAATTGTTGCAGCAGACTTTAACAATAATGGAAATAATGAGATCTGTTTTGTTGATCAGCCAGGTGGAGTTCACGTAATTAATCAAGCTGGAAATTACCTTCCAAACTTCCCACATAATGTTGGCAACTCTGTTGAATCTACTCCTGTAATCGTAGATATGGATGGAAACGGAACACCTGATATCATATTTGGAGATGATGCAGGAAATATCCACTCAATAGATATTACAGGCGCTGAGACCTTCATGTTCCCAGTAAATTTAGGAAACCCTGTACAGGTCGCTCCTGCTGTAGGGTACGCTGATGATGATGGTGATATTGAAATTCTTGTTCCAAATCAATCTGCTTATTACTTGTTAGATTACAAAGGTTCAAGCGGTGCCGTACATTGGGCGAACTTCAAGCGTAATCCTCAAAGAACAGGTAATGGCTTTGATGCTACTTCTGGTATCGAACCGGAATTAGTTCCAACTTTTGCAAATGAGCTTAATAAGAATTATCCAAATCCATTTAATCCTGATACGAACATTAGTTTCAGCATTAAGGAAAACGGTTTTGTGAGTTTAAAAGTTTTCAATACTCGTGGACAGCTTGTAAAAACTTTGATCTCTGAAACTCTGGATGAAGGTGTTCATTTTACAACTTGGAACGGAAGAGACAATAGCAATAAATCAGTTTCAAGTGGAATTTACTTCTATAAAATGGATTCAAAAGAATATACATCAACCAAGAAAATGATCTTGCTGAAGTAATACTAAGTTTAAAAAAGTATAAAAGGGGAGAGCAAAAATGCTTTCCCCTTTTTTTTATATCTACTGGTTAGATATTTCTATGATCATACTAAGAATAATTACTGTTATATAAATAATAGAAAGACGAATTTTGAGAAGCTGTCCCAAACCAATATCATGAGCTTTTCCAAAGGCACTTATTGCAATATCTATAGCTAAAATTATTCCTAATATGAAAAAGTGAAAACCTTCTTGTAAATAAGAAAGAATAGAGAAAGAGATAAACCAGATTACAACACCAAGAATAAAATTACCTATTCGAACAGTATTTTCTTTTTGTGCTTTCTCTATCGAACTTTTGTTTTCTTCATCTAGCCTTAACTGCAATTTTAACCTAAGTTCTTCTTCAACTCTATTCATTCTGTTATCCTTTGTTAATTATTTTCAATATTTATTATAATATTGTCAATAACCAAATCATTCAACAGTTTCTCACTATAGCAATGAGAAAAAAAGCATGTATTACAAAGTTTAAGAACAATTTATTTGACTCCGAATGAATTAATAGTAACTTGTAGAGGTGTTTTTATAAAGTATGTTGAAAGAAAGGAGATAAAATGAATAATGATGAACTATTGTTAGCATTGAAAAATGCAATGCGTGGGGAAATGGATAGCATAAACATATATCAGAATGCTCTTACGAATTCAGAGGATGCTGAAGTAATAAGTTTTTTTAGAGATATGGCAGACGAAGAGCGAAGACATTATAATTACCTATTAGAGTATTATAAACAAATAACCAATAATGAGGAAATAAAAATTATTGATACGGAAGATACAGAAAATTTGATCTTTACTGATAATTTTCTTCATAGGATCGGCTCTAACCAGATGTTGTTTTCAGCCATTTCTGTTGCAACACTATTAGAAAAAAACGCTTTTGAGTTTTATCAAAGATCTGCAGATCAAGCAGATAATGCAATATTAAAAGAGTTTTTCAATAAAATGGTAACTTGGGAAAAACGTCATTACGAGGATCTGATAAAAATTGCTGATACTGCCGAAAAGACATATTGGCAAAAAAACAGATTTCAACCGTTTTAGATTAAGGTTTAATTCTTATTTTAGTAATGAATTTGACATAAAACAAAACAGCCAGATCATCAGATCTGGCTGTTCTTTTATATCTAATTACTACCTTCTATTTCTGTTGGGTTTTCCGCTTCCTTGTCTTCTGTCTCTACTTTTGCGGGGAGCACCGGAGCGAAAGCTCTTTTTCGGGCTTGCCTTCTCTTTTCCTTTAGCTTCCACTATCAATGGTTTCTTATCTCTACCTCTTCCACGGAAGACCTCAATGATGTGTCCGGCCTCTTCAAATGGAACATTTGCAAAAGAGAAATTATCATAAATTTCAACGTTGCGTATCAAGTTAGGCTCCACCATTGCTTCTTCCTGAATTAACTTAACAAGTTTTGGAGGATCCATCTTATCTTTGCGTCCCAAAGCTATAAACAAACGTGTAATCCCTTCCTGGTCAGGAGAATTTTCAGGTTTTCTGCGAGGGGTTTTACGCTTAGTTCCTGGCTCATGAATTTCGATATATTTTTCCACAGAGAATTCATCTTTATATGCATGCGTTAAAAGGGATGCAATAACCTGATCTGCTGGGTATTGTGCCAGAAGTTCATTTGCAACATGCATATTTTCACCAAATTTTCCAGTTACTATTATCTCATTGATCTCTTCAACAATTCTCTTGCGTTTAAGTTTAATTAACTGTTTTACTTTTGGAAGTGATTCTTTACGAATTTCAGATTTTGAGATTCGTTGGATATTCATTAATTTCCGGTATTCCGAAGGAGTTATAAAAGTAATGGCAGTTCCCTGTTTCCCGGCCCTACCTGTTCTTCCAATACGGTGAACATAACTTTCGGGATCTTGTGGAAGGGAATAGTTAAGCACGTGTGTAAGGTCGTTAATGTCTATTCCTCTTGCAGCGACATCGGTAGCTACCAATATATTCACACGCTTTTTCTTGAACTGACCCAGTATACGTTCCCGCTGTGCTTGAGATATATCACCATGCAACGATGCGGCATCATAACCACGATCAATCAGTGCATTAGCAAGATGATCTGTTTTTAGTTTTGTACGGCAGAAAACAAGCGCATAAAAATCTTTTTCCACATCGATTATTCTACACAAAGCTTCAAACTTATCAGAAGTTCGTACTTCAAAATAGATCTGATCGGTCAAATTCACTGTTAGCTGCTCAGATTGAACTTTTATGACTTCGTATTCACCCATGAATTTACCTGCCAACTGCACGATTCTTTGGGGCATTGTGGCAGAAAACAATAAAACTCTTTTTTCTTTTGGTGTTTTAGAAAGAATAAGCTCAATATCTTCTATAAAACCCATATTAAGCATTTCATCTGCTTCATCTAAAACCATAAATTTTAAATCATCCAGATTTAACGTGCCGCGATTCAAATGATCTATCAGACGGCCAGGAGTTCCTACTATGATTTCCACACCCTTTTTAAGACGACGAAATTGTTGATCATATGATTGCCCACCGTAAACTGGCAATATACCAATACTTCTACCACCACGGTAAGAATTCATTTCTTCTGCTACTTGAACTGCAAGCTCGCGAGTTGGAGCAATAATAAGTGCCTGAACTTTTCCGGTATCTTCTACTATATTATCCATTATCGGCAGGCCAAAAGCAGCAGTTTTTCCGGTTCCGGTTTGTGCCTGTCCTACAATATCTTTCTCATTTTTAAGAAGTAGGGGAATTGTTAGTGTTTGAATGGGAGAAGGTTCTTCAAATCCTTTTTTACTTATCGCCAAAAGCGATTTTTCTGATAACCCCAATTTTTCAAATTTTTCTAAATTACTCATGTGTTTCCTATGTTTTATTTATTTGTAACATTCAGAAAGAACGTGTATCCTGAGAATTACGTAAACCAAAATTTATGAGTGAGTTATATTAGCAAGGTTTTATTAAAATGTAATATGAAATAACTCTTTATTGAAATAAAAAATGAATTGACCTCATTTGTGATGATGTTCGTTTGGTTTATTATGAAGAGTATAAATATTATTACAATTTTATTAATTTGCACATTTGCATTTCTTATGGCCGAAGAAGCTGAAGACAAAATGAATGTTGAGAGACCAAAGATAGGATTAGTTTTAAGTGGTGGTGGAGCCCGGGGAATTGCTCATATTGGAGTATTAAAGGTTCTAGAAGAGATTGGGATAGAACCAGACTATATAACTGGAACAAGTATGGGAAGTGTAATTGGTGCACTATATGCGATCGGATACCGCTCAGAGCAATTGGAAGAGATTGTATTAGAACAGGATTGGGATGTTCTACTGATGGATAAGATATTTAGAAAAGATGTCTCCATTGAAGAAAAAAAATATGATGAAAGATATATTGGGAAATTACCAATAGTAAAAT
>JABIME010000360.1 GCA_018654125.1 Candidatus Cloacimonadota bacterium | reverse complement strand
ACTACTGTTTTTACCATTAATTTTCTTCCCAATGCTTGGATTCAGTGATGCAGTGTATACACCACTGGAAAGAGAGATAGTTGTTCAAACTTAAAAATTAGAAAATTTTGAAAAAGCACCGCAGTTTAGCGGTGCTTTTTTATTTGTGGTTTGACAAAAATTTGGAAGATAATATTAAAAGTTCAAATATGTAAGAGAAGGAAAGTTATGAGAAAAGAATTGAAACGTGGTTTTGCCAGCGATAATAATGCTGGAATTCATCCTAATGTAATAAAAGCAATACAAGATGCGAATATGGGGCATTGCATTGCGTATGGAGATGACATCTACACTCAAAGTGCAATTGCAAAAATAAAAGAGCATTTTGGGAATGATATTGATATCTATTTTATGTTCAATGGTACTGGCTCAAATGTGATGACTTTGAAAATGCTTACAGAATCATATAATTCAATTATTTGTGCGGAGACCGCTCATATTAATGTAGACGAATGCGGTGCCCCGGAAAAATTTACTGGGTGTAAACTGCTTTCTGTTCCAACTAAAAACGGTAAACTTACAATTGAAAAAATTAAATACCATATGCATGATTTCGGATTTGAACATCATTCTCAACCAAAAGTGATATCAATAGCACAAGTTACGGAGATGGGAACGGTATACACACCTGACGAAATTAGAGAGATCACAGATTATGCGCATGCTAATAATATGTTTGTTCATATGGATGGAGCCAGACTTTGTAATGCTGCTGTAAGTTTAGGCAGCAATTTTAAGGATATCACTGCAAATGTAGGAATTGATGCTCTTTCTTTAGGTTTAACCAAGAATGGTGCAATGAATGCGGAAGCGATAATTTTTTTTAATAAGAAGTCCTCAGAAAATTTTAAATATTACCGTAAGCAGGGGATGCAGCTAGCATCTAAAATGAGATTTATGTCAGTACAATTCGAGACACTTCTAAGTAATGACCTATGGAAAAAGAATGCAGCACATGCAAATAATATGGCGAAACTGTTAGCTGAAAAAGTATCGGAAATTTTACAAATACAGATAACTCAAAAAGTAGAAGCTAATGGCGTTTTTGCAATTGTACCATCTGAAATTATTCCTAAACTACAAAAGGAATTCTTTTTTTACATGTGGGATGAACATAACTCTGAGGTTAGATGGATGACGTCATTTGATACTCAATCTGAAGATATTGAGGATTTTGTACTGCTGTTAAAAAAACTTCTAAACAAAAAAAGACCGATTTTTTAAATCGGTCTTTTACTTTCTTTATTATTAATTTAATCTTTCAAAAATAGCTTTTCAACTTTTTTCATATCTTTTCTTTCCTCATCAATTAATTGTTCAGTAGGTTTTGCAGCAAGTTTTTTCCTACTATCAACATGATCAATAAGTTCAGCTTTGAGTATAACGATCATCTCTCTAACTGTTACAGATTTAGTTTCGTATCCGAAGATATATTTAAGTCCAAAGAACCACCAAGGTAGATCTTTTAATAATGGAACTCCACCCCTACCAGTTTTTATGTCTTGATCGTAAAGCCCGCCAATCACAGTCTCTTCTCCGTTAAATAATAGAACTTCTGTATTAGATTTACTTTTATCAATGATAGTGGAAACATCACCTGGTATTGCTGAACTTTTTTCAACTTGTACAGTAAGATATATTGCTTCTCGATCATCTTCAGTTAATACTTCAGGAGTAACTTCCATAATTATACCAGTTTCAAAGAATTGTTCAGTTGTATTTCCTGCTTCATCTAGTGTCTTAACAGAGAAATCCTGCCCTACTTGAATAAAACCTTTCTTCTTGGAAATTACAGATATGCTTGGTCTGGCAACAATAGTTCCTTTTTGGTTAGCTTCAACAATATTTAATAAGGTTTCTAAGCCAATAGTAATATCACCCGTTTGAAAATCCTTATTTAAGCTTGCATTCAATATGTCAGTTGATAAATTGCTAGTAGTATTCATCGCTACAGTCGCATCAACTTCTCCACCAATAAGTGTATTCCAATCTATTCCAATTTCACTTGTTAAAGCCTTATCAGCTTTAAAGAAGATCGCACTAATTCTTACTTGTCTTGTAGATATAGTTACTTTCTCCTCAGCAGATTCAGTATCAACTTCAATGAGTTCGACATCTTTGACAATAAAAGAGGCTGGTCGCTCTTCTAATACAAGGTCATGAATTTTAATAATGAGTTTCAAAGCATCTTTCCATTGAAGACCCTTGATAGGAATGTCTATAGATTGATTAAAATTACTCGTGTTTATGATGTTCTTTCCTTCAAAATCAAGAGAAAGATATTCTATTGCTTTAATAGCAGCAACAAAATTCGTTTCACGAGATATTGTGATCAATTCTTCCTCCGGGATTTCTTTAATGTTCTGCTCTTGAGCAATAAGGGTTAGAACAAAACACAGGATAATAAGAAGGCTAACTAATTTTTTCATTTTTATTCCTCTTTTAATTCATTTAAGTAGATTTTTCTGTCTTTTGTAATTCCAATTTCATTCAACTGGAAAGTAGCATATTGCTCATCCCAATTAATAAACTCAAGTGTTCCATAGGCAACTTTATCACCTATTTCAAGAATATGAATTCTCCCTATACGATCTTTCATAAATACTTTATCAGGTGTTAAACCAATCATTCCGGAAGAATTTAAATCTAAGAATTCTT
>JABIME010000359.1 GCA_018654125.1 Candidatus Cloacimonadota bacterium | reverse complement strand
TATATAATAATAAAATAAATAGGAATAGTATGATTTGTGGTATTGGTGGTGGAATCACAACCGATATAGCCGCCTTTGCTGCCTCTACATTTAAGCGAGGTTGCCGTTTAGTTCTCATTTCTACAACTCTATTAGGAATGGTAGATGCCTCTGTTGGTGGCAAGACGGGAATTAATTATAGTAATATAAAAAATGGGATAGGAAGTTTTTACAATGCTGAAAGAATCATCATAAATGCTAATTTTATAAAGACACAAACAGATGAAAATTATAGGGATGGTTTTGTAGAAATTGTAAAGATGTCATTCTTACCACAATCAAATTTGCATAATCTTCTTTCTGAGCAGCAAAGTATTCAGGAGATCATTAAGGAAGCGATCAGAACAAAAGTAGAAATATGTAGTAACGATCCTCATGATAGATCATCGAGACGATTATTGAATTTAGGACATACTTTTGGGCATGTACTAGAATCTGTTTCAAATTATGAAATCTCTCATGGAACAGCAGTTGCAATTGGTATTAGAGCAGCTGCAAAATTCAGTTTGCAAGAAGGATTTATTACTCAGGAAATACTAAAACAAATTGAAGAGAGATTAGATAAATATAGTCTTCCTGTATCCTTTCATTCTAAGTACCTTCCTCAAATTTCCAAGATTGGTAAATCCATTTTGAAACAGGATAAAAAAGCAGATGGTAAAATTAACCTTATATTATTTAATGGATTTCAAAGTTTAATTATTCATAGAGTTGATAATAGTTTAGAGATCATAAAAACTCTTTGTGAGTTTGCCAATGTTTAAGCATAAATATACAAAAGCACAAAATCTAAAATATCTACTCTCTTATCCTGCAAGTTTAATGCAGCTTTTCTATCCAACATCAAAGCGTGAAAATGGGATAAGTGTAATGATAAGGGTAAAAGATGAAGAGGAGTGGATAGCTAAATCACTACTTTCTCTTAACGAGTTTGCTGATGAGGTTGTTGTTGTAAATAATAATTCGACTGATAATACATTAACCGAAATTGAATCAATTAGATCACGATTGAATTATAAATTAATTGTTGAGGATGAATCGTCAGATAATATTTGTGTTGTTAGTAATCATGCTCTTTCTTTAACATCGTATAGATGGATATTTCGGTGGGACTCTGATTTTATAGCACATACTTTAGGAGAGAAGAATATTAGAAATCTTAGAAGTTTTCTGCTAAAGTTAAATCCTAAAAAGCACTACTTGATCTATCCAATAACGTTCAGCTTTGCTGGTGATCTATTCCATGTAAAAACTGGAAGTGAAACAAATTCTGAGGGTTATATCCATACTTGGCATTCAAAGCTGAAGTATATGAAAAAGGGAAAATACGAATCATTACAAGTTCCATTTTTTTATAAGATAGAAAGACTTAAGAAAATTTTCTTTATTCACATTGGAAGTGCTAAACCACTAAAGAAAATTCTGCACCGTTTTTTCTGGTTGTACTGGCAGTTTCACTTGAAAGATTTCTCGGAGATAGATCAATTTATTGAGTATGAAGCAAAGCAGAAATGGAACGGTTTGAAACCGGAAGAAATTGCTGTGAAAGAGTTTCAAAGGTTGATCTTACCAATAAGAAAGTTTAATACTAGCGAATTTGGAAGTTATCCTGAAATCATGCAGAATGACGTTAAAGAATCAAAGTTAAAAGTAACTTACAAAGATGGGAAACCATTTAGCAGAAACGATTTTAAGGGAAATACTAACTAATAAACCATTCCTACAATTTTCTCTAAAAACTCAGCATCAATTTCATTAAATGAATCAAGCTCTTTGCTATCCACATCCAGTACTGCTACAATCTTATTATTTTTCCAAATAGGAATTACGATCTCCGAAGCAGAACGACTGTCACAGGCTATATGTCCGGGGAATTTGTGGACATCAGGAACGATCTGAATTTTCTTTTCATCGATCGCTGTCCAGCACACACCGGTGTGCTTCTCTAAAACCAGACAAGCAACACTTCCTTGATAGCAACTAACAGTCAGCTCTCCATCTATTAATCGATAAAATCCCGTCCAGAAGAAGTACTCGAATTTATGATGCAGGATTGCTACGATAGTACTCATCCTACCTAATGGATCAGTTGTCTTTTGTATCAGCTCCTCGATTTGAATGAGAACTCTTTTATATCGTTTAATCTTTCTACTTCTCTCCATTATTTCCTCTTTCTATAAACCGGAGCTAAAGTAAGTGTCATTGTTTTTGGTGTCAATTCTCTTAATAATTCAGCTCGTAATAGTTTTCTGGCTTCAGGGATTTCACAACGTAATCTAACAACAGAATTTTGATCAAGTTTACTCAATTCAGCTTCCAATAGATTTCGTAATACTTTTTCGTCTTCAGTTAATTTTGTAATATCAATTCTCACCATTGGTCGAGTGGGGAGGATGTGAAATTTTGTTTCAACTAGTTCCCAATTATTTTCCAATTCATCAAATATGAGCTCATAAAATCCTTTTTCCTCAGTCATTTCTACAATTGAAGTACGTTCAGTGGAACCGGGATAGATTACTGGAATCTGTTTTTCTTCTTTCTCATAATGGAAGATCTGCGCTCTGTGAATATGACCGGAAAGGATAGCATGATAATCTGCAGGTAGCATTTCCAAGGGTAAAACATCAATTCCATATCGGAACGTAAAACCTTCAATCTGTGATTCCTGAATCGCCTGATGCATAAGAAGTAACTTAATATCTACTTCAGGATTTCCATCAGTTGCTTCTGCGAAAATATGCTCAAATTGCAGCTTGATTCCGTTCCTAATATTTGGAAACCCCGTAATCCCAATTATTGCATTTTTCTTCTCGAAAAAGAAAGTGGATGGTTCATCAAAAATGTGAATATTTTTATGATTCATTAAAATAGATGTTGGAAGAACAGAGCGTTCATGATTTCCAGGAACAATAATAAAAGGAATTCCATTTTTAGCAAAATCGTAAAGAACATCATAAGCTTTATCTACAATCGGAGCAGGAACTTTACTGCGAAAGAAAAAGTCTCCTCCATGTAAAACCAGATCGGCTTCTGCTTCAACTGCATAATCCAGAACTCTTTTGAAATTATCAAAGAAGTCATCACCACGCCTTCTCTGCTCAATTTTTGGTCTGATCGGATAATCAACACCCAGATGCGTATCAGCAAAAAAGACAATTTTTAACATGGTTTAGAGGATCATATTTTTTGTATAAAGATTGTAGTAATATTCTTTCTTTTCCATCAATTCAGTGTGAGTTCCCTCTTCCATAATCTTACCTTCGTTGATCACATACAGTAGATCTGCATTGCGGACTGTAGAGAGTCTGTGAGCAATAATGATGGTTGTTCTATTTTGGGAAAGCTCTTCCATTGCTGCCTGGATATAAGCTTCGGATTCGGTATCCAATGAAGATGTAGCTTCATCAAAAATGAGTATTGGAGGATTTTTAAGGAATGCTCTGGCAATTGATATCCGCTGCTTTTGTCCACCGGAAAGTTTTACTCCTCGTTCACCAGTGAGTGTGTCGAATCCTTCTGGCAGCGATTGGATAAACGTTAGGATATTAGCTTTTCGTGCAGCTTCTATTACTTCTTCTTCAGTAGCAAGTGGATTTCCATAAATTATATTTTCACGAATTGTAGTATCAAACAAAAACACATTCTGCTGAACAATTCCAATATTTTTTCTTAACGATTTTTGTTTAAGATCCATAATATTGTTACCATCAATAGAGATCGAGCCTTTCTGTGCTTCATAAAAGCGTGGGATTAGTGATGCGATTGTGGTTTTACCTGCTCCCGATTCACCTACAAGAGCAATGGTCTTCCCAGCTGGGATTACCATATTTATATCTTGTAAAACCCAACTTTCTGATGAAGTATATTTAAAAGTAAGGTTTTCAATATTGATAGTTCCTTTTACACTTTCAAGAGCTTTTGCATTTTTATTGTCTTTAATATCCGGTTCAATATCCATGATCTCAATGAATCTTTCAAAAGCTGTAGAACCTTGCTGGAATTGCTCAGTGAAATGTACTAACCTTTCAATTGGTCTTAAAATAAAGTTCACATAAAGTGTGAATGCAAGCAAATCGATGACATCTATCTTGCCTTGATAAATAAGAAGGACACCACCTCCGATAACAACAAGATAATAAAAATCAGTTAGGAAGGTCATACCGGCAAAATATGTGCTCATGATCTTATACATCTTCTCTTTTGCACGTTGGAAAGAAAAATTGATATGACCGAATTTTTCCATTTCCAGATGTTCATTGGTAAATGATTTCACCTCACGAATTCCCTGGACAGAGTTTTCTACAGAGCTGTTAATATCTGCAATTCGCTTTCTTACAAGGCGAAATCCGCCTTTCATGCGATGACCGTAAGTTAATCCCCATACTATAAGAAGTGGAACCGGAATCATGGCGATAAAAGCAAGTGAAACATTGTAATGGAACATGGCAATGAATGAACCCAAAATCATGAAAATTGAGATGATCAGATCTTCGGGAGCGTGATGAGCAACTTCTGCTATCATATTCAAATCGTTAGAAATACGTGACATGATATGCCCAGTTTTCACATTATCAAAATAATTGAAAGATAATTTTTGCAGATGGGCAAACATATCTGATCTCATATCAGATTCCATTCGTACGCCCATTATATGACCCCAACGAATACGGATGTATGTGAATAGTGATTTGAAGATAATGATTCCCAGCATTATGAATATCAGAGTAAAAATGCCGTTTAAATCCTTATTAGGAATATGAACCTTGAGTAGTGTGCGGGTGAGCATTGGCATGAAAACAGAAAGAATAGCAGCCAAGAAAGCAACGGTCATATCTAAAATAAATAAAAATTTATGAGGTTTGTAATATTTAATAAATCTTTTTAACATAATTTTTCCTATAGATTATGTCATCCTGAGCGTAATCGGAGGATAACAGAGATTAACTATTTACGAAC
>JABIME010000358.1 GCA_018654125.1 Candidatus Cloacimonadota bacterium | reverse complement strand
TATTCCCATTCTGCTTCTGTAGGAAGTCTGAACCCACTTTCGGAATATGTTGCGCAATCCCAATTTTGCAAGTTATATAGCTCATTTCCCCCATTCATTCTACTAAGCATATTACAATAAAAAGCAGCCCCAAACCAAGTTACTTCTACAATCGGAAGTTGTTCTGCACCATCTAATACATTAAAAGCATTATCTATAAATTCAATCAGACAACTTCCACTATCCAGATCTAGTAATTCTTGTTGATCACCACTTAAATTAAGAACACTTTCGTTAGGAATGACCAGGAGTTCATTTTCTTCCAAAGCAAAATTTAGCATACTGCAATATTCAGAAACAGTTGTTTCGTATTTTGCCATTTCAAAATTATTAGTTAAAGTAACCTCATGCTCAGTAAATCCTAAACTATCAGCTCCCATAATAAAACTTCCAGAAGGGATGTTAATCATTTCTGGGATTTGAGCATTCAGTTGATATGTGAAAATTAATGTAAAAACAATAATTATTATTAATTTGCTCTTTGCCAACTTTTCCACCTTATTACAAATATTAATAAAATGAATTCTGTATGTAGCTAATAGTCAAATGCAAGAAGTGAACTTGCATTTATACTGAACTCATAAACTGACATACTTTATATAAAAGAATTGTGTCAAATAATTTGCTGGTTGTACGAAGTTTATTAGAAATAAAAAAGCCATTCGGATAATCTCGAATGGCTTTAATAACGTTTGATCTTCTACTTTTTTCTTTTCATCTTTTTATGTTTTGCAGGGCGACGTTCTCCCCTCAATTCTTCTGCTTTTTCTTGCTGTTCCAATGTTAGAATATTCCACTTTTTTTCTTGATGTTCAATTTTATTAATTGCCATCTGTTCTTTAATTTTAAAGATCTCTTCTGTAACAGCTTTGGCTTGCTTGAAATCTTTCTCTTTCATGGCAGTTTTTTTATCGATCTCTAGTAATTTCAAGTCTGCACTTGCAACTATCATATCTTTTTTACCGTTGATCTTAAGATCTTCCAATTGTTCGATCTGCTTATCAGTGAGTTCTAATTCTTCACACATTTTATCAAAACCGTCATACACTCTCTCTTGTCGGTTCCCATCTTTCATTCGGTGATGATCACCACCTTTAAAGTCTCTTCCATCTCCGTCAAAGGCTGTCAATAAGCCTATCACAGCTACTACTCCGATTACTACAAATGCTAATTTTTTCATTTTAATTCTCCTTAAATTTGTTGGCTATTTACGAGCCGAATTATTTCCAGTAGCTTTTTACCCAAACCCATCCGCGTCGTGTTCTATGCCAGTCTCCATGAATCCAGATCTTTCCTTCTTTTTTCTTGATCCAGTGTCCAGGAATCCACACATAATTCTCTTTTTTCCTATTCCATTGCCAGCGTCCATCAACCCAAACATGCTTAATGTCAGGGCGTTCTGACCTTATTTCCGTTCTATTCTTGGGAGGTGCAATTTTCAAATAAAATGTTCTTTTTGCACATCCGCTAAATAGAGTAACAGCTATGAGCAAAGCAAAGATCGTTCTTTTCATTTTTTTCTTCCTCGCATGAGCTCTTGCTGTTTCTCTTTAGTCTTTAAATCATGTCGGAAAAACATTTTGGCTTCTTCTGGAGTCATCTTTTTTCTAAGTTTGATAAAAGAAAGACCTATCTCTTTTTCCATTGCAGTCTGTTTTTCAACTGCACTTTTGAGTCTTTCCAATACCTGCTCTTCAATAAGATCTTCTTCCATTAAGGCAAGAATGAACTGATTTCTTGCTTTAGAATACTCTCGATGTTTTTCTCCCATTGATTTTCTAAATTCACGGAAATCTTTGCGGGAATGTTTAGGCAATTTTGGTCTTCCCATCATTTGATCTCTCGGACCATGATGTGGTATCACACGGTGCCTTAGGAATGTTCCAAAAAAAGCTAAATTGAACGCTAACGAGATGATAAACAGAATCAATATTGTTTTCTTAGACATCATAATCTCCTTCGAAATAGCTGAATAAAGAATCTTCACCGATAGTAATATCAGAATCTGCGTTTTCTGCATAAAGCCCATTACTAAGCACAATACCAGCCATGAAAGAAATTATTACCGTGGCAGCAATTGAAAAACTGACAACCTTTCTCATAAATGGATTTGCATAAGTAGTTGATACAGAATTTAATATTTTCTCGTTGAGTCCTGCAGGAACTTCTTCTTCTATATATTTACCAAGGAGACCATCTAACTGTTGTAATTCCCTGATCTCGTTCTGACAGAGGTGACAGCTGCTAATATGCATTTGAACTTTATTGTATTCAGTCTCATTAAGCTCGCCGGCAATATAGGCATTCAATTTTCTTTCAAAGCTACATTCATTTTTTTGCTTCATTTTTTTCTCACCTCTGCTCCTTTAGACAATATCAGGTTTACTTTCCTGCATTTTCTTTTGTTCATTTATTATTTTTATTAATTTTTTTTTAGCTCTTACTAGTTTGGAATCAACTGCAGATGGTGTTGTCTCCAACACTTCAGCAATTTGTTTATAACTCATTTTTTGAAAATATTGTAATTCTATTAAAAGTGCTTCTTTGGGTTGTAATTTTGAAAATGCTTCTTTAACAAGTTCATTTTGATCTTCACTATTTTGGTTTGGTTTATCCTCAAAATGTTCCATTTTATTATAGCTTGTAACCAGTTTGTTTTTTGCATCTCTCTTCTTTATAAGGTTAAGAGCTTTATTGTATGCAGTTCTGAATAGATAACTTTTGTATGATGATTCTTTAACTGAATTCATCTTTTTGTGAAATGC
>JABIME010000046.1 GCA_018654125.1 Candidatus Cloacimonadota bacterium | reverse complement strand
ATCTCACAACTCGCACAGCTTTCTATAAGTTCTATTATTTCTTCTAACCAAATGAATTTACTATAACTAATTACTACATTTACTGTAGAACGCTGAGAATGTGCACCATTTTCGCTTATCTCTTTTGAACAAGGACACAACGTAGTTACGGGAACTTCTACACCGATCTGCATTTTAAATTCTTCATTTAAAGAAGCTTGAAAATAACAATCGTAAGAGAGCAATGAGCTGGTTTTAGAAACAGGAGCTATCTTTTTCATAAAGTATGGGAACCTGATGTTAACATAAGCAAAATCGGCATTTAAAGCTTTTTTTACTTCAGCCAAAAAATCAGGTAATCTCTGAATAAAATTATCTTTGTGGAAATGATTCAACACTTCTAAAAATCTGCTCATGTGTGTTCCACGATGATGGTGTGGGAGTTCTACATAAATATCTAGATCTGCAACTGTTGTTTGTTGTTTATTCTCACGATCATCAACAATAATTGGATATTTAACATTCTTAACACCAACTTTGTTTATCATTATGTTCCTTTTATCTTCTAAACTTTGTATATCAATTTTGTCTTTCATAATAATTTCTCATCCCTTGAGTTTCTAATTTTTCAATTTCATCAGTAATAATAAAATAGATGATAGCTTCAACATTATTTTGCTCTGCAAGTTCTATTGCATCTTTTGGTTCCAGCAAAAAAAGAGCTGTTGAATATGCATCTGCCAATAAAGCTGTCTCTGCGATGACTGTTACAGAAATTGCATTTTCTGAAGGATAACCAGAAATTGGATCTAAAATGTGATGATAACGCCTTCCATCTTGCATGAAATACCTTTCATAATCGCCAGATGTAACAACAGACATATTCCCCACATCAAGAATATCGATCATTTCATTCGATTCACTTCTAGGATGCTGAATCCCAATCTTATATGGCTTTTCTCTACCAAATATCCTCATGTCTCCCCCAGCATTAACAAAGCCGGAGATTACATTTTGTTGCTTCAGATGATCTACTAAAACATCAATTATATAGCCTTTAGCAAGACTGCCTAAATTTATCTTCATTCCAATTGGTTTATGCAAATAATTGTTCTGAATTGTTAATTTATTATGACCTGTTGTACTTCTTGATTCTTCAATTTTTATTTTTGTAGGGATGAGTTTATTATCAAAATCCCAAATCTCTGTTAAAGCCCCAACAGTAATGTCATAATGTGAATTTGTTTTCTTATAAAGCTCTTTTGACACAGCAAATATTTCTGCCAGATCATCATCAATTATGAGGCTATCCGTTACAGAATTATTGAAGTTCCAAATATTACTACCTTGTTTGTAAAATGATAATTTATTTTCTAAATCTTGAATTAAAGTAATAGCACTTTCTAAAATTTGTTCTGTATTTTTACTCTTGGTCTCAATTTTAATCTCTACCAAAGTATCCATCACAAATTCAGAACGTTGAGTAATGTAAGTCTGCTTTGAATATCTGTAAGCTGCAAAAGCAAATATCACAACAAAAATTATTAAATTAATTATATCTTTTCTCTTCATATTTGCCACAAAATTTCGGGCAGTTAATTTGTCAAATCTTATGGTTTTATGAAATTACATTCAAGAAATAAGGCGGTTTGCAATTAAAGATAATATGCTAAATAAAGAAACTACAATAATTCAATACTTTTTAAATAGATCTTCTTATGAAAATGTTCAGATAGATGTATAAGAAAGATACGATTAATTTGTTTTATAGATGATTTTGAAATTGAAATATCATTAATATAATTCCCGATACTGTTTAATTTTGAGATCAGATCCGCAGCATCAATATTCAGTTTAAATACCTGCTCATCATTTACAGGATGAAAACAATCATTGCAGATAAAACCATGTTTTTGTGGGAAATAAGCGTGGAAAAGCTTTTGTTGTTCACATTCTATACAATAATTAGTACTGAATTCTATACCAATAATTTTGCTCAATTTTAGTAAGAATCGCCAAAAGATAGTAATTTCATTTTTTTTAATTGTTTTTATATAGTTCAAATAAGTTTCTAATAATTCGTAAATTGCAAATGAATCATCAAGTGGGACAATTATCTGTCGAATCACTTCAACTGGAGCTTGCATAAGAATGCTTGTGGTATGTTCAATATTAAATAAATGCGCATTTATTAGATGTGATGATCTGTAAAAAT
Organism: Candidatus Cloacimonadota bacterium; assembly: GCA_018654125.1. Next base: position 3,460 of record JABIME010000046.1, on the reverse strand, counting down.
ACCAATCAGAATTTGGGTTCTTATAAAGAACTAATTCAAGTTCGTTAAGAAGTTCAATCAAGCCTGTATTTTTGCTTTTTTTATTACGAATTCCTTTTGCCATTACAGAGATCACACTAAGATCAGGAGTCAATACATCAAGGATAATACTTGTTTCCCTAAATTTTACTTTCTTTATAATTATCCCTTTTGTTTTTATATCTCTGTTCATTATCTGTTGCCAAGTCTACATAAATCCTAAATTATTCAACAGTAACACTTTTAGCAAGATTTCGTGGTTGATCTACATCTAGTCCGCGAAGATCTGCCACATGATATGCAAGAAGTTGCAATGGAATTACTGTTAATAATGGTTGAAGCGTTCTTATGGTTTTGGGAACGTAAATAACACTTTCAGATATATATTTAATTTTTTCGTCACCTTCTGTCGCGATAGATATAATACGACCATTCCTTGCTTTTACTTCTTCCAGGTTGGAAATGATCTTCTCATAAATTGCATCATCAGGTGCAATCGCAATAACTGGCATATTCTCATCTATAAGTGCTATTGGACCATGTTTCATCTCCGCAGCAGGATAACCCTCGGCATGTATGTAGGAAATTTCTTTGAGTTTGAGAGCGCCTTCTAGTGCCACAGGGTAATTCACTCCTCGTCCTAAATAGAGAGCATTATGAGAATCTTGTAAAGTTTTTGCGATTTCTCTTATCTCATCATTTTTTTGTAAGATCAAATCAACTTTTTTAGGAATTGCAATCAGCTCTTTTATGAAAGATTTCCCAAATGTGGGCTGAAGATCTTTCATTCTTCCTAATAAAACAGCAAGATTAGCAAGAATAGTAACTTGAGATGTAAATGCTTTTGTGGAAGCTACCCCAATTTCCGCTCCCGCATGAATATAAACACCACCGTCAGATTCTCGGGCAATAGTGCTTCCAATTGTATTAGTAATAGCAAGAACACGTGCACCTTTTGCTTGCGCTTCACGTAATCCAGCAAGTGTATCGGCCGTTTCGCCGGATTGGCTTATTGCAAAAACAAGTGTATCTTCAAGAATAATTGGATTTCTATAACGATATTCACTTGCATACTCCACTTCAACAGGAATTCTTGCTAAACTTTCAATAATATGTTTTCCAATTAGTGCCGCGTGCCAGGAAGTTCCACAAGCAATTATTTGAAGCATTTTTACTCTACGTAATTCTTCACCTGTCATGCTTAATCCACCTAACCTAACTGTAGAAAGTTTTTCGTTTAAACGACCTCTAAAAGCATTATATATTGAAGTAGGTTGCTCGAAGATCTCTTTTAACATGAAGTGTTTATAATCACCTTTATCTATTGATGAAACATCCCAGTCAACAATAGATATATCAGCTTCTATATTTTCATTTTGTAAATTAGTTATTTTATAATCATCACTACTTATTGTAACAACTTCGTTATCTTCAAGATATATAACTTTTTTAGTATGAATAATGATAGCTGCAACATCTGATGTAACAAAGAATTCATCTTCACCAATTCCAAGTATCAATGGGCTTCCTTTACGGGCTGCAACAATCTTACCAGGATGCTCGTTACTTATTACAGCAATCCCGTACGTTCCTTCAACTAAATTTAGTGCACTTTGCACAGCAGTTGTAAGATTCTTTTCTATTTTTAAGAAATGTTCTATTAAATGTGCAAGTACTTCAGTATCGGTGTCGCTTTTAAAATCATGACCTTCTGATTCCAATTTTTCACGAAGATTCATATAATTTTCAATAATACCATTGTGAACAACTGCTACCGTTCCATCACAACCAGCATGTGGGTGCGCATTGATCTTGTTTGGCTCTCCATGTGTTGCCCAGCGAGTGTGTGCAATTCCAATATTGCCAAATGTTTTATCGGGTGAAGGTAAAACTCTCTCAAGCTCTACAATTTTACCTGATTCCTTAAATATATTTAGTTTGTTAGTATTTAAAATCGCAATTCCAGAACTATCGTAACCACGATACTCCAATCTTTTTATACCTTCGATTATTATCGGAGTTGCGTTCCTTTTACCAATGTATCCGACTATACCACACATAAGCTCTCCATATAAAATTATTTATAAATATCTTGCACTAAATTATTTTTAGGGTTAAGAAATGAGAATCCTTTAATAACCAAATAGATTATTATTACAGCTGGTATAATAACCCAATATACTATTTTATCATCTATAATTATAAAATTGATGAATGATATGTTCTCTGCATAATTTGTTATGAGTATTGTAAGAGAATTTTGAACAAAATGTGCTAAAATAGGAATATATAAGCTGTTCGTTTTAACAGCGACATACCCAAGCCAAACACCAAAAAGAGTTACAGGCACAAATCTGAAAGGATCAAGATGAAACGCTCCAAATAGGATAGCAGAAAGAATTATTCCATACCATATTCCTTTCTTTCTTAATGCACTTAATACAAAACCTCTAAACATAACTTCTTCACATATTCCAGGTAGAATTCCTACAACAAATAATGTGAACCACAAACCACTATCTTTAACTGTGATCAAATTCTGTAGAGCTTCTAAATAATTTTCTGAAACCGGAAAGATGTAATTTATTAATTGCCCTAAAATTCCTGCCAGCAATAAAAGCGGAAGTGCAGCAATAATAACTAATAAGAAATTTAATGGGCTAGTATAATTGAGTCTGAAAGTGGATTTAATATCTGTCTTAGAAACTCGCATTATCAATAAAACAGGTAATAGAATTAGCAGTAATTGAGTTTTCATCAACCCATTCATCATATCCTTTAATTGCCAACTTCCACCAATGTAATAGAGTGCAATAATCATAATTACAAAATATACCATTACAAATTGTAAATTTAGAACATCCTTCTTGCTTTTACCCCAAAATTTTAGGGATTTTTCCTCAGCTGTTCTAAATAAAATATTCTCACGATTAAAAAGTTTTATTGAGATGTAAACAGTTATAAAATCTAATGCTAAAGTTGATCCTAAAATTATAAACAGATAACTTAAATTATAGTTATTTAGCATAATGTCACGCATCATTAATGAGAAATTTACAATAGGAATTAATGCGAATCCTAGATTCAATTCAAATCCTGGCAAGAAACTAACCATCGAAAGCATGATAGCACCAAATAGAAGCGGCATCTGATAACTTTGTGCTTCTTTAATATTTCTAGAATAAGTTGAAATTGAAAGCAAAATTGCAGAGAATAATGTAATTAATGGAAGCATGAGCAGCAGAATAAGAGCGAAGTTCCCTATTGGGAGTTGAAATTCTCCCATATTTGCTCCCAATTGCATAAAAATATGTCGGAAAGACAGATACATACTTAACAAATTTAATAATACAGTGATTACTGAAATTGTGATTATTGTAAGATATTTACCAATAACCAGTTCATTTCTTCTGGCTGCACTTACTAAAATAGTCTCAAGAGT
>JABIME010000357.1 GCA_018654125.1 Candidatus Cloacimonadota bacterium | reverse complement strand
GCTTGGGTTACCTCGAGGAAAAACTTACCTTTCATATTTCTGAATAACCTGCATCCATTAACTAAAATATCATCAAATCCATCATTATTATAATCTCCCCAACTAACTCTACCACCGTTTACTTTACCTAACCAAAGCGATTGTGAAACGTCAGAAAATACAGGTCCAGAATAATTGGTTTGGTTATGAATAAATTCAGTAACCTCAGGTTCAGAAAGATCTAAACGATGTGTATACAATTTAAGTATTCTATTTGCAGCACGCGTAATATAATTTCTTGAATCCCCTGCAATTATTGCTTTTAAGGCATAATCAATCGCAGCCTTTTCATCATTCTGCTGTTCTCTTATCTTAGCCAGCCAAAAATATATTTCGCACAGATTTGTTTCATCATCCATCCCTAACTGATTAGATTCAATAACTTCCTGCAAAATTATTTCAGCTTTTTCATATTCATTATTATCACAATATTGTTCTGCAAGTATAGCTGCTGTTTTCACAGGTGCCGATCGCTTTTCAAGAGCCCATTGTTCTTCAGGATAAAACTTTAGCTTCGAATATTTATAAGATAACTTATGCGCTTTTTCCGCAAAGCTTGTTAATAGTTGAATATCTGTGTTTATTTTTGTGAGATATCTCGCAGAAATGTAAAAAGCTATATAATCATCTGGGAATTCATTGCGAAAATTAATTAGAGTTGATTTAAGTTTGTCTCTTTTACCCATATCATAAAGAGAATAACAAAGGGATTGGTACATTGTTCGACGCCAATTAGTTTTGGGATATTTCTCTAATAATTTGTTAATTTCAATAACCTTTAATGAATCATTCCTCCAAATCGGATACATTTTTTCATAAAATTCTTCATTGGCAAATTCATAAACTTTTTCTGATTCAGGATGATAAAAGCATAAATCCTCTTTTATAACCTCATATCTTAAAGTATCATCTTTAGCTTTTTCCAATTTAGCAATCATTTCATTATAATCAGGGATTTGGGCAGTTAACTTGGTTGCAGAAAATATTGTGAACATTATTGTAAGAATTGAAAACCAATTTTTCATTTTTATACCTTTTATAATTTAATCTTTGAGCAGATTATTAAATCTATATTCCAATTGGCAACAATTGTTTTATTTGACATCAACAAGAAACTAAAATTAAGGTCTGAGATGAAATGGGACAAAAGGTTGAATAATGAAATTAAAGAAAATATTTTTTATAGTACTTTTAATCATACTTATTGCAGCTATTTGGTTAACATATAACAATAAACAATCTAACTTCGATCCTCAAGGATTTTTTACTGATAAAAAAATAACCGATTCAAATTGGAAAACATTTACAGATGAAGAAGGTGGATTTAAATTCAAATACCCATCTGACTGGATGATGGAAGATGGTGGTGAGAATCCGATGATAAGAGCGGATATTGCCAAAGATACTTCGGTTGGACTGCAAGCAAGAATGTTTAACAGTAAGAATGTAGATTTTGATGATTTTGCAGCAGATTACATTAACACATTTAAGAATGATATGATTACTCATTGGAATGGCACGATCAGGCAGATCTCTTCTGAATCATCATCTAGCAATAATGTAAATTTTAACAGAACTGCGTTTGAGTTTTCTCGCAATGATGGTGAACAGTGGTATTTATTGGAATATCTTTGGAAGAAAGAAGATAAAATTATTACATTTCAGTGCGGAATTGCAATAGATAAAGTACAAGAATTTGAACCGGTTCTAGATTCAATTGCAGATAGTTTCGGATTTGTTGAATAAGGTTACAAGAATATTTTAATCTTGAATTATTAATATTTTATGTACATATCTCATTAGTAAAGCCACTTGATAAATAAGATATTCATTTTCTGGTTCATTGAGTGAACCATCATTATGTTTGCTATTCTCATTAAATAATTGATCTAAAGATTTTAATGTGAACGCAACCATCTTTCTAACATCATCATTCACTTCCATTAATTTTAATTTTCTACTTAGTTCAATAATGTTCTTTTGTAAACCTTTGCTATTTTCAAGTTCTTCTCTGAATTGTTCTTCTAATGACCTTCTTAAATGATCTACAGAGTTAACTCTACTTTTTTCTGTATTTAACTCAAAATCTTTAAGTGCATCTACAAAATGTAACAATGCATCTCCATCCAAAAAACTTAAAACATGGTTTATCACTTCTTCATCTAATAGTTTTTCTCCAGCAGGTAGAATAATAATTTCATCTTCAATTTTCTCTATTCTAGCATTAATATTAGAGTATTGAAAAGCTTTCTCCACCTGTAAAATTGATATTTCTTTCAGTAGTTTACCTTTTCTTTCATTTTTGAATTCAAGATTGAAAATAATCTCAATCATTCTAAAAAACTTAACAATATTATTTTCATCTCTAAGAGTATTAATTATAATATTACTATAATGACTAAAACCATCATAATTATAATTTTCTTGTATACCCAAAGCTAAACAAAACGTAGAGATATTAGCAGGACCTACATAAGAATCAATGTCTTTTAGAATGTTTAAAACTCTTATTTTAAATTTCTCAAATCCATCTTCTAATGATTCATCATCCATAAGCTTCCATCTTTTATTAAAATTATCAATTTTTATTTTTAAATCCATATTTCTCTCTCCTTTTTCCAATAGAGATATTATTAACTGTAAATTGTTTTTATTTGTGAATTTATATGTCAAGCATTACGCAATAGTTAACAAAAAAAATACCAGTATTTCTCCAGAATCAAAAACGATTCCAGATCAAATACTGGTATTACTAAAATTACTGAATAAATCTATTCTACTACCTTGTAACCTGCTTTCACAATCGCAGCTTTTACCTCTTCAGAATTATAATCTCCATCAACTACAGCATTCTTCTTTTCCAGATTTATTTTTACTTCCTGCACACCATCGATCTTGAAAAGTGAATCCTTAACGTTCGCGGCACAATGATTACAGGTCATTCCCTCAATTAAAAAAGTTTTATTTGGCATTTCATCTCCCAATTCCGGTTTTTTAAATTTATTCCTGACCTTTCTAACTATTGATAGTATCATCAAAGCAGAAAACACGGCGATAAGTATTTTAGAGAACAGGGAAACATCAGAATGGTGATGCATCATCAGCATATCAGGTTTTCCAACCACACCAAAAATATAATTTAACAGCATACCACCCAGAATCGCAAACACAGAAATAACAATAAGATAAATTGCGATTAATTTTTTTCCTAATGCTCTACTAATCAATGCTATTGTGGCAGCGTTTGTAGCTGGACCAACAACTAAAAATACAAAGGCTGCACCTGGAGATATACCTTTTAATATCAGTGAAACAGCAATTGGGATGGAAGCTGTTGCACAAACATAAAGTGGAATTCCAACAGCTATCATTAACAACATACCCATAAAACCATCACCACCGAAATCTGCAAAGAAATTATCTGGGATTATAAATGAGATAAATCCTGCTATTATTACTCCAATTATCAATTGAATTGTAATATCATCCAGAAAATCTACAAAAGCATATTTGAATCCAGAGGTAATTCTTTCGATAACCGTATGAGAATGAGGTTCTTCTACATCACACGTATCGCATTCAAATTTTTCTTCAACAATCAAAGTATCAGGTTCATCTTTGTTCTCAACAAAATTAGTTACAAGTCCGCCAACAATTCCCGTTACAAATGCAGCAAGCGGACGGAATATTGCAAAAATAGGTCCCATCATCCCATAAGTAGCAACTATGCTATCTACACCCGTTTGTGGTGTAGAGATGAGAAATGAAAGAGTAGCTCCTTTCGATGCTTTTTTCTTTCTTAGAAACAATGCTGTAGGAATTACTCCACATGAGCAAAGTGGAAGTGGGACTCCTAAAATTGCAGCTTTTATCACTGAGAAAAAATTATTCTTCCCTAAATGTTTTGCTACAAAATCTTTTTTAAATACAACATGTAATAATCCAGCAAATACCAATCCTAAAAATAGGTATGGAGCAATGCTAATGTACGTTTTCCAAATATCGTTTAGAAGTCCCATCGTTCCCCTTTATTAGCTAATGACAGCTTTTTTTCTTAATTTTTACACCACAACCTACAGGTTTGCATCCCTTTTCAGCTGCACTATTTAAGCAAGCATTTTTTATGTTTGCTATTTCACATGTTTTACTTGTCTCATCAAGTTTACACTCTGATGTACAAACATGATTTTTTACAATTTCACATTTTTCTGTACATACGTGATCTTTCACTATGTTTTTATTAGCACAGCATGGCTTTGTACAATCTGGTTCACACTTTTTTTCTACTTCTTCATGCTTACATTCTGTTGTACAAACATGGTCTGCAGCTTTTTCGTTTACCATCTCTCCGAATAGATTCACTGAGAATACTATCATCATCATCATCATCATCATCATTACGATCATACTTTTTTTCATTTTTCTCTCCTTTTTCGTATATATTATCATGAATGTTTACAATTTGAATCACAATTGTGATCTATATCATGTTCAATCAATTATTTCTTCATGATCACATTCACTCGTGCATGCATGTTTTTCTTCAGCTCCTTCAGAAACAATTTCACCGCAATTAAGCATACTTGCTCCATAATACGGATTAAGGATTTCCTGCCCTGTTTGCAGCCAAGATCCTGGAGCCATAGAACAATATGCTACATTAATTCCGCTTGGTTTAACAATTGTAGCCCACATTGCCATTGGCTTTGAAAGATCATTGAACGCCTCGCGCATCGATTTGATATTCTTAGCTTTACTCAGGTCTTTTGCTGCTACGAAAATTTTAGAAGGAAGATCTTCGAAGTAATCTTTATACTCTCCGATTATATTTGTTGTATTAAGCTTTTTTGTTAACTCCAATATTGATTTTGCATTTTCCTGCACGTTTTCTGTCTTATCGTATGCTAATGTATCTTTAATTTTTAGATATTCTGCAGTTATCATATTCATTGTTTCACTAAATGAATTCTCGGCAAATAACGACAAAACAGTCATTATCATTGCTGCTACGATTATTATTTTTTTCATCTTTTTCTCCTTTTCATTATTTGTTGTTCCCTATACAATCTTAGATATTCTTTTTCTCTTCCGTGTCTATTTGTGAAAATCCATGAGCTGCAATTTCCCTTCTTCTCCACAAATAATAAATCGTTGGAAGTAATATTAGAGTCATAATTGCAGAAGAGATCAATCCACCGACCATTGGAGCGGCTATTCTTTTCATTACTCTTATCCCCGTGGATGTTCCGAACATTATCGGCAGAAGTCCGATGATGTCTGTTGCTACAGTCATCAAGATCGGTCGTACTCTTTCGGCAGAGCCTTCCATAATTGCTGTTTTCAGATCTGCAAACGTATTGAGTTTCCCTTCTGATTTCCATCTATCGAAAGCTTCATCGAGGTATACCAAAAGCACGACTCCGTTTTCGGCAGCCAGTCCTGCCAGAGCAATGAATCCCACACCGACAGCTACTGAGAAATTGTATCCCGAAAAGTACATTAGCCAGATTCCACCCACCAAAGCGAAGGGGACTGTAATCATCATGATCAAGCTTTCGGTAATGTTTTTAAAGTTCATAAATAATATCAGGAAGATAAGTGCTAATGTAATGGGGATTACTATCTTTAACCGTTTGGCAGCTCTTTGCATATATTCAAATTGCCCAGACCAAACTACGGAAACACCATCAGGAATTTTCACATTAGTTCCGATAAGCTCTTTTGCCATTTTCACAAAACCACCAACATCGGATGTTTTTAGATCAACGAAAATCCAGGCTGTTCTTCGGGCATTTTCGCTTTTTATCATCGGAGGACCTTTCACTATTTTGATGTCTGCGATTTGTCCCAACGGAACCGCATAGCCTTTCGGGCTTGTAATGGTCAATCTATTCAATTTCTCAATATTATTTCTGAGTTCTCGGGGATATCGTACACTTATCGGATATCTTTCTAAGCCTTCTACTGCCCAACTCACGTTCATTCCACCAACAGCACTTTTAATCACATCCTGAATATCTCCAACTAATAATCCTTCACGAGACACTCGTTCTCTGTCGATGTCAATGTCGATGAAGTTTCCACCGGTTACACGTTCCGAATACGCCGAAAGTACATCCGGCAGCGGACGCAGAAGAGCTTCTATCTGTTCTCCGAGTTCAGATAGTTGTTCCAGATCTTCACCCATTAATTTGATTCCCACCGGGGTTTTGATTCCCGTAGCCAGCATATCGATTCTTGTTTTTATTGGCATTGTCCAACTGTTTGTAAGTCCTGGAAATTGTACCATAGAATCTAATTCCTTGATGATATCCTCGATTGTCTTTCCTTTGGGCCATTCGTTTTTATCAGTTAATGTTATTGTGGTTTCTATCATCGAGAGCGGTGCAGGATCTGTTGAGGTTTCGGCTCTTCCTATCTTACCTAAGGTATGAGCTACTTGCGGATGAGAAGCAATAAGCTTATCGGTTTGCTGCAGAAGTTCTTTGGCTTTTGTAATGCTAATTCCAGGAGGAGTTGTGGGCATATACAGAAGATCTCCTTCATTCAGTGGTGGCATAAATTCTGAACCGAGTTGAACAAAAGGGATTAGTGTTGTCGCCAAAACTATTACAGCTAGAATTATAACTAAGCTAGGAAAACGAAGCACAAAACGGATAACCGGTTTGTAGAGTTTGATGAAGAAAGCAGCAATTGGATTGTTCTTTTCTTTACGAATTTTTCCTTTTACAAAGTAGAACATCAATACTGGTATAATGGTTATTGCCAATATTGCTGAAGCACCCATTGCAAAAGTTTTTGTGAATGCAAGCGGTGTGAATAATCTTCCTTCTTGTTGTTGAAGAGTGAAAACCGGTAAAAAACTTATAGTAACAATGAGAAGAGAGAAGAAAAGTGCGGGACCTACTTCCTGAGCAGCTTTGAGTACAAGTTCTTGATGTGGTGTATCAGGAAAGCGCTCACGCTGTTTATGTAGATTTTCTACCATCACAATGGAAGCATCCACCATCACTCCAATGGCAATGGCAATTCCTCCCAAACTCATTATATTAGCCGAAAGTCCCAAAAACCTCATTATTATGAAGCTGATGAGGATTCCAACAGGTAAAGTGAAAATTGCAACAAATGCTGAACGAAAATGCAGTAGGAACAATATGGATACCAATGCTACTGCTAACATCTGCAATAAAAGAGTACTTTTAAGTGTATTTATAGAACGTTGGATCAAGCTTGAACGGTCGTAGGAAGTATGGATTTCTACACCTTCCGGTAAACCGCTTTCCAATTCTTTAAGTTTTATTTTTACATCCTTTATCACATTCATTGCGTTTTCTCCGTAACGCATCACCACTATTCCCGAAACTGCTTCACCTTCACCGTTCATCTCAATGATTCCACGACGAAGTTCGGGTCCTATATGAACATCTGCAACTTGCGAAAGCAAAATAGGGATATTGGCTTGTTTATCATATCCTATAGGAATGGTTTTCAAGTCTTCAATCGATGATATATATCCTTTTGCACGAATCATATATTCCGTCTCGCCCATTTCTATCAGTTTACCACCCACATCGTTATTAGAGCGCTTTATCGCCATATTCACTTTCTGCAAACTGATTCCATAAGCACGTAATTTCTCGGGATCAACTTCCACTTGATATTGTTTTACGTATCCACCAGCACTTGCCACTTCAGAAACACCGGATACGGACATAAGTTCATAACGAAGATACCAATCCTGAATCGAGCGAAGTTCCTGCAGATCGTGGCGATCTGATGTAAGAGAATACATATAAACCCAGCCAACACCTGTTGCATCAGGACCTAACTGAACGTTCACATCTTTCGGTAATTTCCCCTGTGCAACATTCAGATATTCCAATACTCGAGAACGTGCCCAATAAATATCTGTTCCATCTTCGAAGATCACATAAACCATAGAGAATCCGAAGAAAGAATATCCTCTTACGCTTTTTGCATAAGGAACGGAAAGCATTGCAGATGTAAGCGGATATGTAACTTGCTCTTCCACAACTTGTGGTCCTTGCCCTGGGAACTTGCTGAAAATAATAACCTGAACATCCGAAAGATCAGGAATCGCATCGACAGGAGTATTGTTCATAGACCAAATCCCGATTCCGATAATTATCAACGTAAAAATAATGACAAAGAGTCTGTTTTTTACGGAGAATTCTATAATTTTATTTAACATATTAGATTCCTTATTACTCTTCTTCTACCAAATCCATTCCGCAAATAGGGCAATCACCGGCTTCATCCTGAACGATAGTTGGATGCATCGGACAAGTGAAGTAAGTACTACCAGAATGATTGTGATTGTCGGTTGATTCGGAATCTGAGCTTGAGCGGAATTTTGCATCAAGAAGCTTTTGAACTGCTTCCTGCAATTGGCTTTCTGAATCTATAAGGAATTGTCCAGAAACAACAACAATTTCGTTTTCTTCCAAGCCGGAAATTACTTCGGTATAATATTCTTTGTCATCGGAAAGACCTGTAATAATTTCACGCGGTTCGAATTTACCGTTTCCTCGGCTTAGGAATACGATTTTTCTTTCACCCGAATTTATGATTGCTTCTGTAGGGACAATAAGAACTTTCTGCAATTTATCTACTTCGATCCTAACAGTAGCAAACATTCCCGGTTTCATTATCAAGTCAGAATTATTTAGCTCTATCCTGATCTTTTGAGTTCGTGTTTTGGGATTCAAAGTGGGATAGACAAATGAGATTATACCGTTTTTTATTTCACCGGGCAAATTCGTAAATTCTAATGTTACGTTCTGTCCTGCTTTTACAGAAGAAGCATCAAATTCATATAGATCTGCAATGATCCATATTTTATCTAAATTTCCGATATGATAAAGATCGGTCCCAGCTTTTATTTTAGAACCTTCTTTGATATTTTTATGAAGGATATGTCCAGAAAAAGGTGATGTAATAATTACATTTTGCTGAGCATTATTCTCGGAAAGGATTTTATCTAAATGAGTTTTCGGAATGTTCCATAAACGAAGTCTTTTTGCAGAAGATTTAGTAATCTTACTATCTTTACCGTATGTATTCACACCTAGTAAATATTCTTCTTGTGCAGTAATTAATTCAGGTGAATAAATTTCAAAAAGTTTTGTACCTTTCACAATTTTTTGTCCGACTTTATCAGCAAACATTTGCTCGACCCATCCCGAAAAGCGCAAGTTTACAACATAATTTTTGTCATCTGCAATTTCCACTTTCCCTATGGTTCGAATATTATGTGAAATATCTTTGAAACTGACGTGTTTAACGCGAACTCCCATATTTTGCACAATTGCCGGATCGATCGTGATAGACTTATTATCAGTATTATATACATCTCCTCTGCTCTGTGAAGATGTTTCTCTCAATACCAGGTCCATATGACATACTGGACAGTTTCCAGCTTCTTCAAGCACAATTTCTGGATGCATTCCACAAGTATAGTATTGCCCCAAATTAGTTTCCTGAACTTCGGCATTTTTGCTTTTTCCCACAACCAGATCCATTCCGCAGATCGGGCAATCACCTTCCTCATCCTGAACGATCGTCGGATGCATCGGGCAAGTGTAATATTCACTTTCGACTTGGGAATGTTCTGCGGTTTTTTTGGATGTGCAACCTGTAATAAGAATCAGTGTCAGTAACATGATGAATATAATTAAGTTTACTTTTCTCATAAATTATCTCCGATCAAAGTTTCAATTGTTATCTCATACATTTTAAATTTATACTTTGATTTTATTAGAATTTTCTCGAATTGTATTAATTGAAGTTGAGCATTGTAAAGATCAGCAAAATTTGCTCTGCCATTTTCGTATGATTTCAACTCAGAAATAAACACTTTTTCTGCATTCGGAATCATGTTATTGGTGTAATTAGTTATTTTATTTTTTTGCCGATCAGCTCCAGACGTAGTCATTAGAAGCATTTCAGAGATTTTATTCACAACATTTTCGTAAGTCTCATTTACAGCTAGCTCCATAAATTTTGCATTATTCATTTTTGCTTTTGTTCTACCTTTCAAATCTAATGGAATAGGAAAAGAAAAACCTACAGATGCAAAGTCCACATTTTCCATCTCTCCGATATCCTGCCTGAAACGATATCCTGCCCATATAGTAAGATCAGGCATTCTTTCGCGCTGAGCAGATTGAAATGAGAGTCTCTTCATTTTGGAAGTTTCTGTAATCTTTTTTAAAAGAGGTCGATTTTGGATCACTGAGTCTAACACTTTATCATAATTGAAATTAAGATCAAGGTTAGGATTGAGTTTTTCTGTATCTATATATATATTTAAATCTCTATTAACTATAGAGTTGATTGCTGCTTGTATTGCGATTTCTTTCTGCTCAAAATCTTCCAGATCGTCCAGGAGCTTTTCTTTCATTAAAGTCATTCGCAATATATCTGATTGAGCTGATTTCCCAATCTCATATTTAAAATACATTGTTTCGATCAATTTGTCTATAAGCAAAATGTGCTTCAAGGAAATTACTTTTAACTCACGTGTTAAACCTAATTGATAATAAGCTTTTTGAATTTTATCTTTCAACTGAAGTTTAAGCTCTGCAAGTTGATGATTTTTTATAAGCCCTTCAGATTCTGCAACAGCTTTTCGTTTGCTATTCTTTCCAGGAAACGGAATTGTTTGCTTCAGCTTCAGTTGAATTCCCGACATTGGGTTTTCATCCAATTGCCAAGTATCATACGGAACATTGCTGTATTCAATTGCAAACATTGGGTCCATAAGTTTTTGTACAAATATTTCTTTTTCGCTTAAAGCATGTATTTGGAATTCTATCATAGAAATTTCGGGGTTAACTTCCATTGCAATATTCACGAGTGCTTCAAGATCCTCATCGGCAAACAGTGAAATTGAGAAGAGAAGAAGTGAGATGATGAGTGAGCTAAATTTCCAATTCATAATTCGTTTTACTTTCTCATCAACTTGTTTATTGTACTCATTACTTCGTCTATTACTTCGATCTTCCCTTCCTGGATTTGGTCTACAACACAACTCTTCATATGAGCTTCCAATATTAATTTGGATACGGAAGTAAGTGCAGATTGAACAGCAGATATCTGGTTCAAAATATCATTACAATAAATATCTTCTGCAATCATTCTATTCACAGCACGAACCTGACCCTCAATTCTATTTAACCTGTCCCTAAAATCCTTCTTCAATTCTTCTGAGTGATGTGCACTCCTTATCGAACACTGTTCACATGCTTCTTTCATTTCTCCTCCGTATACCCTATAGGGGTATGTTAATTAAGATAATGATTTTGTGTCAATAGGCAAATTTTATTTTTTACTTTTGTAATTAAATTGTTTTATTAGAATTTCAGCTTTTCTAAAATTTCACTGAAATTATCTGCATAAAAATCTGCTTCTTTTCGAATCCCTTCAGTCTCATGTGTATCATTATCGTCGAAGATTGCAAAAGCATCTATACCGCCATTATGAGCTGCAAGAACTCCGTGCAATGTATCTTCAATAACCAGGCAATCCTCCGGTGCTATGTTTAACTCTTTAGCTGCTTTTAAGAATATGTCTGGATATGGTTTACCTTTAATATCTTCACATCCTGCAACAATAGTATCGAAATAATTCAGCACTCCATTTGCTCCTAAAACTGTTTTTGTAAGATATTTTGTATTGCTGGTACCAATTGCCATTTTAATATTATTAATCCTAAGAAAATTTATAAATTTATGAGCACCTGGTTTTAATGTAATATCATTTTTATAATGTTCTGCAACCATACCTGTCCATTCTGCACCAATCTCTTCAATTGAGTCAGGCAGATTAAATTTATCTTTGAAGTACTGGCAGATTTCATTGAAACTATTACCAGTTTTCACATCTTTAAAAAGATCATCCGGTACAGAAATGTTGCGTTTTTCTAAGTACTCTTTATCTATTTGTATCCAAATTCCCATTGAATCAATTAGCGTTCCATCCAAATCAAAAATCACAGCTTTATATCTCATTTATTTTACTATTCCTATAAAGAAAAAAGCCCCTCATACAGAGAGGCTTTTCATTATTTATTTCATTAATTAGAATATTTTTTCTAATGTGATCAGTTTATCTTTTAGCATCATTGCTTTTTCAAATGTCTCTGCATTCATCTTAATATCATCATTGTCATCATGTGGTGTATAAGCTTTCACATGATCAGAGCGAAGTCCACCTAAATACCAACGTGAGTCTTCCATATAGATAAGGTCTTCCACATTTGCTTTCATACGTGCCATTATTGCATTGGAAAGTGAAATTTTTCCTGAAGGAATTGATTCATCAATAAGTACAGGAAGTCTTCTTATTTTCTCACCTTTCACATGATTTGGCTTGCCGCCTTTATACTGTTCCATGGCATAATCAAGTGTATCGATTGTAAGTCCATTAATCTTCTCTGCATGATCAGGAGCCTCTTTAGTAAGCAATGTTATGGTTATTCCAACAACTGCTGTAAGCAACATTCCAAAAAGTGCTCTTGTATAGATGAAAATACCATTTTGTGGAGCAGAGACAAATGATGCAAGTGGAACGATCATATCTGGAACGAATACTGTGAGAATTGTAAATCCAGATCCCACAAGCATAGAAATATTCGCAGCTTTAGCTGTAAATCTTCTCCAAAATGCACCAAGGAAGATCGTGGTTACAATAGATGGAATAATGATCATGATACCTTTATAATGAATAGACATCAAACTACCTTTCATATGTGAGAACATATAAACAAGTAGTAATCCGAGTAGTGCTGTTCCACCAGAAACCCAACGAGCTGCTTTTAAGTAATGTTTGTCATCAGCTTCAGGCTTGAATAATGGTTTATAAATATCATAGATTCCTATTGCAGAGCATGCATTTATCAGTGTATCAACTGTAGACATCAAAGCAGCTGTAAGAGCAGCAATCACAAATCCAAATACTATAGTATTGTGCCGTAAAGTTTCCCAGGCAACAACAATAAATGTATGGAAATGATTCGTAATATGAATTGGATCAAGACCTTCTAAAGCTCCACCCATAGCAGTTTGCTTTTCAATAAGAGATTTTGCTATCCAACCAACTGCACCAACAATTATTGCTGAGAATGGAAGTGTGAAAAGTACATTAAAAATTGCAGCTTTTCTACCATCATTCACACTCTTAAGGGCTAAATATCTCATTATAAAACCTTGATTCATAAACGTGAATGCAATACTCCCTGCCAAAGCTTCTCCCCAGAAAAGACCTGCAGTATTAAATTTTGGATCATTCAAAAGATCTACAAAAGGCAGTCTGTGAGTTACAGGTAACCAAGACCAAAATTCACCAAAGCCACCCAAGGCAATTATACCGGCAACTATCGCAATTCCACCAGCAATGTACAACATAATTCCCTGGAAGAGGTCAGTAAATATAACAGCCGTTTGCCCACCGAAAGTAACATAACCTCCCAGCAGAACCGTTGCTATTGGAACGGTAATTATTAGTGGCACACCAAGTAATCCTTCCATTGCAATACCAATAGTAAACAGGTTATATCCAATATAGAACAACATGTATGCCATAATTATTACTAGTGATATATAACGTGAAGTTCTGTTAAATCTACGTTCAAAGTATTCGGGAATAGATTTAATCTTTGAAAAGTAAATTATTGGCAGCCAGCCAAACATGAAGAAGGGAATAATAAACCAATCATTCGTGTAGGTCATCGAACTGCTCATTCCCGTTTCAAATCCTTGCTGAGAATACTTAAGATAACTGTAGGAACCAATTCCTGTAGCTATCATGCTTGCAGCACCAAGCCACCAGGCAAATCTTTGCCCACTATAAAAATAATCATTTATATTCTTACTAAATCTAGAGAAATAACCACCAAAAGCAGCTATCAGTAAAGAATATAAAATTACAACTGTTCCAATTGTCCAATATGCACTTGGATCTAAATTAAGTTGACTCAAATGTTCCATCTACACTCCTCCCTTCACAGGCATATACAATGCTAATAATATCCAAACTGCATGTGTAATTGCAAATAGGAAGAATCCTGCGATAATCCATTTAAACCAGAAATTATCATTCCCTCTCCCTAATTTACAAGAACCCGTTTTAAGGATCAGGAAAATTCCAATTCCAAATGTGATTGCACCAAATCCATATTGATAGAGGTAACACGTCCATGGATCGCTTGGTCCCCATGCTGAGATAAGTATCCGTGGGAAAACATAAATAAATGCAAGAACAGCAATTATAAAAATGATAAGCGGAAGACTGTTCTTTTTTTCGACTGTGCTCATATTTCACTCCTTGTGGCGAGACATAATTTTAAAAGAGAGCTTTAAATTCCCATTAAACTATGAACTCACTTATTTTTTAATTCTATATTAACAATGATCTTAAATCTTTTAAATCATTAACTTCAAAGGTGGGAATTATCCCACTTTTATTAATGCACTTATTTGGATTGAACCAACATGTGTCAATTCCAAAATCATTTCCGCCTTTGATATCTGAAGCTAAACTATCCCCAATTATTATAGCCGACTTATTATGAGGGAGTTTATTAAATATATGCTCAAAAAATTCTGGATTTGGTTTTGGATGTCCGATCTCTTCAGAAATAAATATATGTTGGAAATATCCTGCAAGATCTGAATCGGCAAATCGTGGATTTTGTACATCGGCAAGTCCATTTGTGGCAAGTGCAAGCTCCGTTTTTTTATATAGGAAGCTGACGATCTCTTTAGCCCCCTGTAACAGATGGACTCCCTCAGATAAATGTTTTAGATATAACGGACTAAAAAAAGTGGGATCAAGTTGCAATCTCTCTTTAGTAAAAAATCTCTCAAAACGCTCAATTCGCAAGTTGTCTGATGTAATTTTTTTTTGTTCAAAATCACGCCAGATAGCTTTATTTATTACTTCATACTCTTTGTGTAATCGCTTCAGATCTTCATTAATACCAAATTGTTTGAATGTTTTGTTAAACGCTTCTCTTTCAGCTGTATCAAAATCAAAAAGTGTTCCATCAGCATCAAATAAAACTAATTTGTATTTCATTGTTTTTTATTTCAATAGCATCATTTTATTCTTTGCTGAAGACTTTCCATCAATAACTAATTGATAGAAATATATTCCGCTTGATACATATTTTCCAGATTGATCTGTTCCATTCCAAGTAATTGAAGATTGAGGAGTAATTACTGAATAATTCCTAATTCTCTGCCCTTTTAAATTGTAAATTCTTATTTCAGCATTTTCAATATTCCCGGTTTTTAATTCAAAATAGATGGTTGTTTCAGGATTAAAAGGATTTGGATAATTTGAAAGACTAAATGCATTTTGTGGAATCACATCATTCTCTATTCCCGATATATTTATATGCACATTAACAGTATCTGTTGGAAGTGATTCACCAGAATCGTAAACTGCAGAGATATAATAGCTGTAAAACCCATTAATAACATCCACATCAAAATATTCTATCTCTAAAATACTCTCTAAAATTATTCCATTTCTATATACATTATAAGCTAAAAGTTCTTCGGTAGGAAGCTCCGGCTCTTCCCAAGATAGATGAACATTATTCCCATCATAAACTTCTGCTTGAGGATTTTGTGGAGAAGGAGGTGTGTTTGGATCGGGCATTAACTCACATGATACGTAAATTGTATCATTTTCTGTGACTAGAATATCGCTTTCTGTGAATGGAAGATATCCCAATGCTGTTATAACGATCTCACGATTTCCAACAGGTATTTCATTAAGAATAAAATATCCTTCATCGTCCGACATTGTGTTCCCATACTGGCTCATTATCGGAGCAAATGCGATCGGTTCATTATTACTGCTATCAGTAATATTCCCATCAATAGCTCCATAAGCAACCTGTGAGCCTGTAATAACTACATCGTCTACATTCCAACCGCTATATTGCCAGGAACCATCTGTGGAACCAATTGAAAATCTTATACGAATATTGCCATTTAGATCTGCAATTTCGGAAATATCATAGTTTGAGCTATTCCATGAATTATCTGTAACCTCTGCTGAATTCGTCCAGATCTCATTCCAAGTTGTTCCATCATCATTGCTCACACAAATGTACGCATGATCGTAAGTTGACACTTCAACATTTAACCATCTAATAAAATTTAGTTCAACCGAGACGAACTGGCTGCAATCAATAACTGGGGAAATTGCGAAATATTCATGTGTGCTCAGATCAGTTTCATAATCACCCAAACTTGCTCCAAGTCCGGTAAGATCAACTCCAAGCACATTACTCCCCGAATACGCAGAGGTTGGATCAGGATTACCATATTCCCCACCTAACCCTTGGGGTGAATCAATTTGAAATTCTCCATTCAACATCCAACCTGTAAGTTCTTCAAAATCATCTTCCCAAATATCTTCAGCAAAAACTGATGTTATAAAAATTACGATTAAAGTAGTTAATAATATTTTCATTTTTTCTCCAATTATTTCAATAGCAACATTTTATTTATCAGCAATTTGGAATCATTAATTTCTAATTTATAGAAGTAAACTCCTGATGCTACACGTTTATTATGCTTATTTGTTCCATTCCAAACTACAGTGTGTTCCCCTCTTATTTGAGTCTCATTAACCAGAGTTTTAACTTTCTGACCCTTAATGTTATAAACACTCAATTCTACATTTCCCTCTTCTGGAATGTTATAGCTGATATTTGTTTGAGGATTAAATGGATTTGGGAAATTCTGCAAGCTGAAAGTATTCTGAACAACGGTATCATCAGCATCACTATAATCTTGATCCGTAATAAGAATTGTAAATTCCAAAAGTGTGTCAGCAGGAACATATTCCACAAAATCATTGTCCGGAATTTCAAGATAACCTTCTGACATCTGCAAGAAAATATTAGCATTTTCCGGAAGTTCAAAAGTGCTGGCATCAAAGAATAAAGTTTGCAGATCGGCAAGCTGCAATTCAGCACTAAATGAATATGTGAAATCCTGCATTTCATCTTGAGGAGATGTGATAGATTGATGCAATTTTTGTGTTGTTCCATTAATCTCCATCGGAACGCTGAATGTGATTACATTCTCATACGGTTTTGCAGTTGGTTTGAGTAGGTCATAATTGGAATTATAAAGTGAATCAGCAACATCGGAAGTTCCAACAATGATAGAAGAAATATCATTACTTACTTGCTCTACATTTATCTTTGCTTTCCAATTTATCTCATACTCTGGCGAGAATTCATTTGTATAGTATGGAATAAATTTAACAGTTATATTATCTTTGTAACAATACAAATAATAACCATTTGCAGGAGTCATTTCATAAACAGGATCAAAGCTGTTATCAAAATTAAATACTGCAGGTTCTATCAATCCATTCTGCACTGCCTGATAATATTCGTAATCAACATTGTTTATAGAAAACACTAGTTGATCAATATCATAACTTGCTCTATGAGGATTTGGTATTACATTCCAACCTGAATTTAATGGCATACCGTATGCTGTTTTCTGCATTGATACATTATTTAGTGCAAAATAATTATCCTGCGGTGCATAATTCCAATAGGCTTGCAAAAATTCCGGTTCATCCACAAAAGTAAATTCACTATTTATATACTGATAGAACTCAACATTCTCACCAAATATTTCTTCTGTTGTATGTTGATTTGTATTGAAATTTTTGGTTATCAGATTCCAACCTTGATAAGTTTCAACAATATTTTGTGGTGATATTATTCCAAAACTGTAAGGTGAATAGTAATGCAATGTATCTCCTTCATCCATAACCAGATCGACCCTGCATTTAAGATTTTCAAATAGAAGTTGAGGGACTATCCAATTAGTATTATTTGTAGTAGGAGACAACCCCATTTCAATGGGGATTGTAATTTCATCATTCTCTGCGTAAACATTCACATGATCTATTGTTGTGGTCATATTAACAGACCAGTTTATACTAAGGATCTCGTTCGGATACAATAACTGATTAGGGATATAATCAAAATCAAGAGATGGTGTAAGGTTTCCATAATACAAAGTAAAAGTGTAATAGTTTGCTGAAGTTGGAGTGTAAGAATAAGTTCCGGTCGCAAGATCATAATATTGACCATTTGTATATAGATAGAACCTTTCAGCATTTCTATTTAGATTTGCTATTCCTATCTCTACAGGAGAATTTGTTTGATTTGTCCTCACACGATAGACCCAACTTTTAAGTTGTTCTTCAGTATTATAATCACCATAGATTTCTTGCTCTAGAAATTGAGGAACATTGTTCCAATATTCTTCATAAAATTCACAGAAGAAATAATCTCCAACTGCTTGGTCGTCTGTTGCAATATCAAAATTACTATCATAACCATTAGAGGCATATTCATTATATCCAAAATAACAAGTGTCATTGTAAGTTCCTGTCATTTGTGCTGCATATAATCCATAGATTTTTTGCGATATAGCAGATGGTTCACTTCCATAAAGATACTCTAAATCGTTATCTTGTACACCGAGTTTATATGTATATTGTTGTCCATTTTCTACACCTGTATCAATAAATGTATAGGGAACGTCATCTCCACTTTGTCCAGCAAGTTCCGGATTGTTTGACCAAGTATCTAACAACATAAAATCATTTCCGTCAATCTTCTTATAAATATTGAAACCGGAAAATTCTGAAGCTGCAGAAGCTTCCCATTCCAAATTTATATACTCATCTCTTCCATAACAAATGAAGTCATCTACAACTGCCGGTCCAGAAGTTCCAAATACTTCATTAGATAAAGCAGATTCATTTCCATTCTTATCTAATATCCTTACAGCAAAATAGTATTGTTCTCCCGGAGCTAATCCTCCTAAAGTGTAATAATTCTGAGCCAAGCATGCCAGTTTACCATAAATGCTTTTATCTACAATAGAATACCCCCCATTTGCAATAGGCTCGGTTGAGTAGAGTATTTCATAAGTATCCATATCAAAGCAATCACCAGAAATCCATTGGATCTTTATATAATCTGCATTTTCTGTTACAACTTGCAATTCGGCAGGTGCTGTGGGCATCAAATTATCATCCATTTGATATACTGCTGGTAATACTTCAGCTAGTGCATTTATCCAAGGTGAATAATAGGTGAGTGTATTATCAAATCTGTGGTTCATGTCCCATGTTTGAGTTACCGGATCCCAACCGTGAAACCAATAATAATTATTTGAGGTTTGCGGATAAATATTGGGAAGTTCATCCATTTCAAGATGCAGAAATCTTTCAATATTATCATAATGGCTCATGCCGGATTGTGTATAAACTATCTGACGATTTGAGCTGTATCCCCAAAGATCGATATTCGTATTTAT
>JABIME010000356.1 GCA_018654125.1 Candidatus Cloacimonadota bacterium | reverse complement strand
GGAGGAGTCCAATCTACATTTACAACTTTTTCTCCTTGTTTTTCCAAATCATCTTTAAATGAATCAAGCCCAACATTTACTACTTCAATTTTCTTATCAAACAACTTTCTAAAACTCATATATCCTCCGCTTATGTATTAATTATATCTTTTTAACTATTAAATTAACAATTTCTGCAGCAGCAGCATTTGATGGCATTACGATAACTCCGTTTTCATCTAAAACTTTTATTATCCTGCTTCTATTTTGAGGGTCTTGCTCTGTTCCTGTTACTGAACAAATAAATGAGATATCAGGTGCAATTATTTGTGCTTTTTTAATTATAGGAAGTATCTCGCTTATAGGGTCTTCATTTGCTCCAAAACCAAGTACAAGATCAAATAAGATTATAGCTGTCTCTTTATCATTTGCTTCTTGCAAAATTCGTTTATTTCTCAAATCAAAATCTATCATTGGATGCAATCGGCCAACTGTAAATTCATCTTCACCAAGATCCACCAATGTATGTTCTTTGCTTATCCAGGAATCAGCTAAAGTAAATATATCTTCCGAAATTCTATTACTAAAAATATTATTGCTATCTTTTTTAAGTATAATTTGAGCTTCATCGCAAAGGGTTCCACCACTGAATAATCCGCGGATGTATTTTCTCCCTAAAGAAATTTTCTTAACTTCATCGGATACGATCTTTCCAAAATCTTTTCTTCGCTCTTCAAGGAATTCTTTTACTTTCGAGGTTTCAACATTATCTACAACTGCACAAGCCAAAAGAGCAGCTTCCTCAAGTGTTTCTGCTGTAAATGTACCACTATCTTCTAGTAAACTACTATCTGCGCCAAGGAAAACACATATAACAGGTTTAGAAATTTCTCTCAGTTTTTCATTGATCCTTTTTAATACTTCTGGGTGTGGTGGTTTGGAAACCAGAACGATAACTTCAGTATTCTCATCATCTTCTAATGCATCTAAAGATGAGATGAACATCATTCCACCAATCTGTTTTTTTATATCTCTTCCGCCAGTTCCAATAGCTTGAGAAATCCCAAAACCTTCTTCTGAAATAATGGAACTTACTTCCTGTAATCCAGTTCCAGAAGCAGCGATAATACCTATATTACCTTTGTTTACAGCATTGGAAAATGCCAATGGGACTCCGTTAATTATTGCAGTTCCACAATCTGGTCCCATCATTAATAGATCATTTTCTAAAGCATATTTTTTAAGTTTTATTTCGATTTCTATTGGAACGTTATCTGAAAAAAGCATTACGTTCAAACCACTCTTTAATGCCTTCATCGCTTCTGCACCAGCGTATCTTCCGGCTAATGAGATAAGAGCAATATTTGATTCCGGTTGAATTTGAATTGCGCTCTCTAAACTTCTGGGATTGAATGTTCCCTGATCATCTTCTTTATTTCTGATCTCTTTTAAGAGAATATCAACATTCTTAAATATTTCATCAAATTTTTCTTCATTATCAGATTTTATAACGATTAACAGATCAGTAGCATCATATTGTTCAAATTCATCAAGATAGAGATTAGCAGTTTTAAGGATAGATTTATTTTCCTGAGTTGCCATTACTACTGTGGCATCTTGCACGAAATTCATTTGAGCTACATCCTTTCCTACTATCATTAAACTTACGGAATCGAAGTATTCCCCTTTCTTAACTAAACTTTTTATCATTTAAAACTCCTTTAATTGTTACAATAAATCCTGTTAACATATCAGACCCAGATGTATGACCGGAGCCGATTATTTTGTTTGCATAATGTGTAATTGTTTCTAATTTATTTTGTTTTAATGCTAATAATAATTGATGGAAATTTTCATAATATTTATTTGAATAAGCAAATTTAAGAAATGTGTTTGAAATTGAATTATTAGTAATTGAATTTTGATAGCATTCTTCAATTATCTCGGAAAAATCGTTGCTCATAATTTCATTAAGGTAATTCAACGCATACAATACTCCGCAATTAAAATCATCTCCACTAGGTGTAAGACCGAATCCAGCACCTTTCAAATTTTTAGCGATTTCTGGAAGTTTTTCCAATGAAATTGATCTGCAAGTATTTTTTACATGAGAACGAAAGGCTTTTTCAAAAGTAGTTTGGAAAAAAATATCGTTCTTGGGGAAAAGTAGAAATCCCAAACTTTGGGGAGATACTTTGCTCGAAATATTTTTTATTAATATCTCGATGCTCGAAATTAACACAAATGAATTATCTATATAAATATTTGATGTATTTTTTGGTTTTATAGTATTAACTTTAAGTGTATGATTCCCGAATAAAATTTTGGAATTTGATATTTTGAGAGTCTTTTCAGCTTGCTGTGGGAATCTATTTAAAACAATATTGTTTGGACCTGTACCAACTTTGGCGGAAACCAGTGAAACCAAATGCTTGTTATTTATGTAATTATGAACGTTTTTAAATTTGGAGTGCAATTTATAGTCACCAT
>JABIME010000355.1 GCA_018654125.1 Candidatus Cloacimonadota bacterium | reverse complement strand
GATCAGCATAATGTGATAGTTGAGCTTAGCGCAACAGATGGAACAGATACATGGACCAGTTATTTCTCATTAAATCTGAATGCTCCAGTTCTGGAAATTGGCGAGATGTTTATAAATGATAGCAGTGGCAATGATAATGGGATTTTAGATCCGGGTGAAAATGCTATCATTACAATTCCTTTAGGAAATACAGGTCATGCTGAATCTCTAAATGCACTGGCAACTTTATCATGTCCTGCAAATGGGATTACTATAACTAACGAGACAATTGATCTTGGTTCTATTGGAATATCATCTTCTGAAGATGCAATTTACGATGTTAGTGCAGATGCATCGATTCCTTTTGGAACACCTATCATACTTAATTTCAGCGTGATCGCTGGTGAATATGAAGTGGTTGAAGATTTTCCAACTCAAGTTGGAATACATCGTGAAGATTTTGAGAGTGGTGGATTTTTGCAATATCCATGGGAATTATTGGGATACGAGATAACATGGTCAAATGATGACATTGTTCTTGGAAACCAGATCGCTGATGTAGAATGGAGTATAGATACAAGTGAATTTTACAGTGGTGATGCAAGTGCAAAATCTTATCCAATTACACACAATCAGGCTTCTTTCATGAGTTTGGAATTGGATGTCACTCAAGAAGGAGAATTAAGTTTCTGGTACAAAGTTGCGTGTGAATACAGTCCTTCTCAAAGTTATTTTTACGATGGCTTAATATTTATGATCGATGGACAAATTATAGATAGATTCCAACCTGAAGCAGATGGTTCTTCACCATGGACTCTTGCCAGTTACCAAATTGATGCCGGAGTTCATACTTTTGATTGGGTATACGCAAAAGATGGAAGTGACGGTGCAACTTTTATAGCAGATGACTGTGCGTGGGTAGACTTCATCACATTCCCTTCTATTGTTCCTGTTGCTATTGGAACAATAGAAGGATCTGTTACACTGGTACCTGATGGAGCAGTTGAAGATGTAGAAATTAGTATTGGTGCTCTTACAATTAACCCTGATAATACAGGTTTTTATTCAGTTGATCTTCCTGCAGGTATTTATAATATAATAGCATCTAATGATGGATATGAAACTATAACGAATGAGGATATTGTAGTTCAGGAAAGTCAGCTGACTTTGAGCTCTTTTATACTTCATTATCTGCAAGCTCCACAAAATCTGGTAGCAACTGCAAGCGATGATGTTGTTAACCTGTTATGGGAACATGATCAACCAACAGAGATTACAAAACAAAATAATGTTTTAAATCGTGAATTCCAAAATTTTGATATCTATAGAAATATGGATGGTGGAGCATTTGAACTTCTATCGAATACAACAGAATTAACTTATGAAGATATTCTTCCAGAAGCAGGTGATTTTGAATATTATATAATTGCAATGTACGATCAAGAGAACGAGAGCGTAGCTTCCAATACAGAGATGATTAGTTGGGATGGAACAAGTGTGGATGACCCGCTAATTCCAATTGCAAATGCTCTTTATCAGAATTCACCAAATCCATTTAATCCACAAACTAGCATTAGTTTTGATTTGAAAGATGATGCAAAAGTTGTTTTGGAGATCTACAATATGAAGGGACAGAAAGTGAGACAACTAGTTAATTCTTCGATCTCAGCTGGGCAGCATTCAGTAGTTTGGAATGGAAAAGATGATAACAATAAAACAGTATCTTCAGGAATTTATTTCTACAAATTTAAAACCGAGGATTATCAAGCAACAAAGAAAATGTTGTTGTTGAAGTAGTAACTTAAACCTCTGTTTCCGAGAATTAGTCAAAAACCTTCCAGATCTTCATCTGGAAGGTTTTTTGTTTCACAATTTTCTTAGTATTGATGAGCTACAACTAATTTATTTCTAATATTTAAGATAATTATTTCTTGACAATCAAACCGCCGGTACGATTTACCAAACAAATGGTACGGCAAAAAGAGGGAGGTTGAAGAATATGATGAAAGAAAAAGTTAAAGAAATGAAAAGAGACTTTATTATTGAAGTAGCAAAAGGTCTGTTTTTTGAGAAGGGATATGAGAACACTTCAATTGATGAAGTTGCAAAATCGGCAGGTATTAGTAAATCTACATTATATACATATGTAAAAGGCAAAGAGGATCTATTTATATCTATACATTACAATGGAATGAAACTAAGAGTAGAACAACTGAAGATTGAAATGAATTCCAAAACAACTGGGTATGATAAAATATATGCATTTGGTGAAGTATATTACAATTTTTATAAGCAAAATCCTGGATATTTTAAACTGCATATGTTCGAGGACTATAATTCAATTAATAAAGAAAAAGTAAAAACTTTTATTTATCAAGAATTTGATAATCTACTAAATGAAGTTATTAGCCTTGTAAGAAGTGCTTTTGAATCTGGTATTCAGGATGGAAGTTTAAAAAACGATTTAAACATTGAATATTGCGATAAATATTTTGCTTATACTTTAAGAATAATCCTGAATGTTGCTTTTAGTCCCGAGAAAACCAAGCATATAATTGATAAATATGATGAGGAAAGATTCTATTTCCAATATCTTGATCTATTTATGACAGCAATTAAAAATACAAAATAATTGGATAGAAGAGTAGTGATGAGAACGTTTTTAATGAAATTTGTTAGAGAGTAAAAAAGGAGAAAATTATGAAGACACAAAGATGGTTTATATTTTTATTAGTTATTGTAGTTATTCCAATATTTACACATGCCCAAACCCAACTTAGTTTGCCGCAAAAGATTGTTATAGATTACGAGCAAGATCGTCTCTTAGTTTCAAATTTTGGTAACGGTGCCCTTTTACAAATTGATGCTAATGGCATTATAGAGGATTTTATCTCAGATGCAGGTTTTGTAGATGGAATGGATATCGTAGGAGATGTAATATATGGTGTTGGTGACAACTGTAAATTATATGGTTATAATTTAGATACAGAGCAACTGGTTGTGGATGTTTCTTTCCCTACAGGTGCAGGAGTTTATCTGTCTAGCGTAACATCAGATGAAGCTGGGCACCTGTTTATCTCTTGTCCTGCATTACATACGATTTATAAATTTAGAATTAGTGATGAATCCTATTGGATATTTGCTCAGGGAAATGGTTTAAATAGACCCAATGGAATTCTTTTGGAAAGTGAAAATGACAGAATTGTAATAATAGATGATTCACCTGGAACTTCTATAATTCATGCTATCAGCCTTTCCGATTCTACAGTTACAGACCTTATGACTAATAACTTTGATCGACCCGATGGCATTGTACGAGATGTTGTCGGTACATATTATGTTGGAGGTTATTATCTACCGGGATTGTACAGAATTGATGAAGACTTTTCTCAACCACCTGAAATGTTTTTTGCTGGAAGTTATATGGTTTATCCTACTTATGATCCTAGAGATCACTCACTGTTGATCACATACTTCAATGCAAATGATTGGGGACGGATAATGCTACCATCAGGAGTTATGGTTGGAACAGTTGTAGCGAATCCTCCCACAAACTTGGAAGAAGTCGAGATAAATGTCTGCACAATGATAATAAATCCAGATAATACAGGATTATTCACGAATAATGTGCCAGTTGGAACATTTGATGTTACAGCTTCATTAGAAGGATATGAAACTGTTATAATAGAGGATTTAGAATTTATTGAAGATCAAGCAACTCTACTGACCTTTGAATTAAATTCTGTTACTTCAGTAGATAATTTGGTAGTCAATCCAAATGCTTTGAATCAAAATTCACCAAATCCATTTAACCCGGAAACTAATATAAGTTTTGATCTTAGAGATGATGCAAAAGTTGTCTTGGAAATTTACAATTTGAAAGGTCGGAAAGTGAAACAACTTGTTAATTCTTCGATCTCATCCGGTCACCATTCTGTAGTTTGGAATGGAAAGGATGATAATAATAAAACTGTGTCATCCGGAATTTATTTCTATAAGATTGAAGCAACAGACTTCCAGGCAACAAAGAAAATGCTGTTGTTGAAATAAATTGTAAGATAGACGTTGTATTAAAACCTTCTGAGAATAGTTTATCTTGGAAGGTTTTTTTTGTTGTAGATTATTTAGATTAATTGAATTAAACTGACAAAACTTTTTTTCTATAATTGATGCTATCAATAATTAGTATGTTTTAGCTAAAAAATAATTGACTAAAACAGCATCAAAATATTTTATCAGAAAAATTTAATTAGGAGTTTAGGTAATGGAATACTTAAAAGATAAATTGAATTATCTTTTCGCAACTAATAAAGGACTGATCTTAATGAATATGGCGATACTTTCTATGGTTTCTGCTGTATTTGGAACACTATCTGGTCCTTTGAAGGAATGGGGAGTAGGTGAGTTTGCGATTAAACTTCTCAGAATGGATATTCAATCACAAGATCGTGAAGGAAGGATCATTATTCTTTACCACGCGATTGCTGTTACATTTACATCTCTGCTGGTTTATCTGATAATCGAAGCTATCCCGATGGAAAAAAGGATCATGAAAAGAATCCGCAGTTCAATAACAGTGGGTTATTTGCTTACAGTGATCTTTGGATTGGGATTTGCCTATTGGGGGCATAACTGGGCTTTTCATGGATTGTTCATTGCAGGACTATCTATTGTGTTTTATTCTGGAGTTCTGTTGTGTGTTGCACTTTGGCCTGGTAAAAAAGAATATAAAGAGACAAACAAAGAATATTCTATAACCAAAAAAGGAATTTCTTTAGAAAGAATGGCATTTTTTGTCATGGCTGTTGCTATGCTTGGATCTGCAGTTTTTGGAGCAGTTGCAGGTTCCAACTTTGGAAATGGGTTTGAAACATTTCTAGCAGAAGATGGCGTGCGACATGTGCATCACAGTAAGCTAGAATTGGCTGTAATAGGTCACTTACACATAATGCTTACCCTAATTGGAATTGCCACAACACTGCTTATAGGACGCTGGTTTAATTGGAAAGGAATTACTCATAAAATTGGAATTCCATCAATAATCTGGGGAACGATAATTATTACAATTGGTGTATGGGCGGTAGTACCATATCAGTTATATGCACACACAATAATCTATGTGGGTGCTGTATTCTCTATGTTTGGAGCGCTGATGTTGGTTATATTCGGCTGGGGTAAGCTTATAAAAGAAGGAACAAAGGATATAACAAGACCTAATTTCTTCCAAAAAATAAAAGCACTACTTTCTGATTCGTTGAAATTTGGAACACTCTGGCAGATGGTTTTCATGAATTTTTGTGTGAGTGGAATTGGAATCTTTATGGCAGTTAAACTCGAAGAGATCTTCAGAGAAATTCCTTTCAGAGAAGAACGAATTACTCTTACCGGACATTGGCATATTTTATCCGTTCTCACTGCAACTATCATTTTAATGTATATCGTTTCCAAAATTTTTCCATTGAAGAAGAAGATCGGGAATTTATACGGGTGGGTAATTATACTTGCTTCCGATCTGGCTTTTGCCATGATCACGATATTCAGTATTAAACGATTGTGGGTTATAGAAGAAGCACAGCAAACTTTGGTGAATCAACTTCACATATTCAGTGAAATTGGACTTGGTTTACTATTAACATCATTGGGCATTTATATGGTTGTTAGATTAGTTGACTTCCTGAAAAATGGAAAAGCAAATGCTGAGATTGGGGAGTAGATGATGAAAATAATAATAAATATCTCTATAATAATTACGGGTCTATTTCTAATGATAAGTTGTAGTGAAATCCCAGAAGATATACATCCTGATACAGTTTCCATGAATTTAACCGTTAATGAAAATGATTGGGTTCTTGTAGAAAAAGGAGAATTCATTTCCGGCTTGAATGAGAATGAAAATGAAGTTCCTTACGATTATGAAATTATGGTTACTGAAGTTACTTATTCACAATATGCTGAATATCTTAATTCTGCTATAAAAGAAAACCTAATCGAAATTGAAGATGGTTTTATAAAAGGTTCTTATAAAGGTGATGCATTCCATAAAATGCGTCATGAATTTGAGATCCTTGAAGGAAATTACATCTATTATAATTTGAATGGTATTAAATGCCGCATGAAATACGATGATGGGATTTTCTCGGTTAGAGAAGGGTACGGGAAATTTCCAGTGGCTTATGTTAGCTGGTTTGGTGCAAATGCGTATTCTTTATATTACCGATATAATTTGGCATCTTTAGAAGAATGGGAAAAAGCTGCACGTGGTGGTGATAACAGAACTTTCCCTTGGGGTTTCGAAGAGCCAACACCAGATATTGCCAACTATCATCACAGCAAAGATCCTTTCGATCATGAGAATGCTGCAACACCTGTTGGATTTTACAATGGTGAAAAACACGGAGATTTTCAAACAAGAAATAACAAAAGCGTTTATGGCTGCTATGATATGGCAGGAAATGTAGCTGAATGGATTGGGACAGTTCAACATGGAAGTCATCTGAGATTAATATATGGTGGAAGCTTCATGGAGTATGGTTACAATCTACGTTCATTTACAGAAAATTCTTCAGTTCCGGAATACTGCAGTTTCCAAGTTGGATTCCGCTGTACGCGAAAAGTAGATGAAGAGAGTGTTGAGAGTGATCAAATTTTACATTAAGCTTCTTAAAACTCCTCAAACAGGGCTTTTACTGTTTACTTCGATTGCTGGTTATTTGGCATCATCGGGACAATTGTCTGTTGAATTAGTTATTCTGGCAATGGTTGGAATGGTGTTAGCAATAGGTGGTGCAACTGCACTGAATATGTCTTTTGATGAAGATATTGATGCAAAGATGAACCGCACTAAGAATCGTCCGATTCCCAAAGGGATTCTTACATCTAAAAAAGCGCTTATTTTTGGATGGTTATTGATAATTATTGGCATGATTATTTCCTATTGGATTCAGCCATTATACAGCCTAATTGTTGCTTTTGGGGTTTTCTTTAACTACATAATTTATACTTTATGGCTCAAAAGAAGATCTGCTTTATCAATAATTTTTGGTGGTTTAGCTGGAGGAATGCCGATTTTGGCAGGAAGAGTTTTGGCAACGGGAAGCATTGACCTAATTGGAATTTTAATGTCACTCGGGATATTGTTTTGGATTCCAACCCACATACTTTCATTGGCAATGAATCACTCAGAGGATTATAAAATTGCAGGAGTTCCAACTATTCCTAATAAATTTGGATTTACCAGAACCAGATACTTTATAACAACTGCAAACATCATTGCTGTTCTTATTTTTTTATATATTTGTGTGATGCTGGAAATCTCGAAAACAGGAATTGTGATACTGCTTTTTGGAAGTGTTGTTTTAATTGCAACTTCGCTGATAATTATTTTCAAACCTTCCGAAAGAGCAAATTTTTATTTATTCAAGTTCGCATCATTGTATATGGTTATTGCAATGATAATTATGATGATGAAATAATGAAGGCAGAAGCCTAATTATAAAACAAAGAGATCGTTTGCAAGAGCAAGCCGATTCTTAAAAAAAACTGAATCGTTTGCAAGCAAGCCGATTCTTAAAAGGAGAGAAAAATGTATGAAACAATTAAGGCCATGACCATGTTGGATCGTGGAATTTTGTTGGCAACAGGAATCGTAGCAATTTACATGTTATTCGTACTTTTCAAAAAGCAAAAGGCAAAGGCAGAAACAGAAAATATTTTCTTCATAATGTCATTTGCTGTTCTATTAGTTGCAGGTTTAATTCTTATTTTTACAAATTGGGATTCACTACTTTCACCATTTGTGGCAATAGTAGCTGGATTGATCCCATTCGGATTAGCTTTAGGGCTTATCAAGAAGTTTTATCCAGCAAAGTTTAAACTTTATCTTATTGTTTTAACTATCGGACTCATCTGGATAGCAGTTGCTAAGATCGGACAGGTAATGTGTAAAGGAAGTATCGCACTTCCATTTTTCCATGCAATTGCCGGTCTAACAATTTTCTTCGTACCTATTATGGCTGTTAAAGCTGGTAAAGTTAAACCTGGATTTATCAATGTTACAATTGGTGGAACACTCATCGGACTAGGTGGAATCGCACTTGCCTTCATAAAAAATGGCGGACAATTGTTATTCTTCTCACCACTGGTTGTTCTTACAATTCTAGCTCCACTTCTTTTCCTTACAGCTCTATTCTTTGCACTCGGGCTTACGAAGGGAGAATAGATTTATAACAAAATCGTAGATTAATGAAAAAACTTATTTATATATATAGCATTGGAGGAGTTATTGCAATTTTCTCCAGTGCTATTTATCGTTTGTACCCACACGTTAAAGAAAGTATGTCCTTAGAGTTTTCTGCTTTAAATTGGACTGTATTGGCAGCCTACTTAATAGTAATGATCGTTGGGAAAGGATATTTCGCACTTCATAGAGGATTTGTGCCGAGAGTAATAGTTCGTTCTGAACAAATAATCAGTAATGGGAATTTGATAGATAAATTATTAGCTCCTCTTTATTGCATGGGCTTTTTTAAGGCTCCAAAAAAAAGAATGATAATTTCTTATTTGATGATATTATTCATTATTTCATTTTTGGTTAGTGCTTCAAAAATTGTACAACCTTGGCGAGGAATAATTGATCTGGGCGTGATAGTAGGATTATCTTTAGGAATTATATCTCTATTATTGTTAGGCTCTAAAAAATTAATTTCCAAATAGAAAAAGAGCCAAGTTATAATTTACAAACTTGGCTCAAAGTATCTTAAATTACTTCAATTCTAAAATGCGTAAACTATTCCACCTATATGATAGAAATTTTCCATTTCAGCACTTTTCATATATTTAGTTCGATATGAAATTCCCCAACTTCTATTGAAATAAATATTCAACATTCCTGAAGCAATATCATAAGTATCGCTTTCTTGAAGATCAACTTTACAATGATATTTCAATTTCAGATCTATAAAATGATAGAATGTAGCTTTGAAATTTAATCCTGCTAATGCATAGAAAGTATCATCATCAACGTTATCTTTAATGGAGATCTCAGGAATATATGGACCCATTGGAGGTATGACAAAATCAATATCTCCTTTAATAACATCCGCTTCTGCTCCTACCCAAGGCATGAATGAGTATTTGATTTTATCACTGCCAAGATAGAAATATTTTCCTCCACGAATAAATGGAGCAATAATATTTTGTGATAAACCAAAATCATTTATTGCTGAAGTTTGTGGAGCTGGAGGTGGCGCACCAGTATCAAATGAAAGAGAATCAGCATCTGTACTCATTTTCAAATATTCAATTCCTGCACCAATAACATATTTACTGTTTTCTTTAACACCTAAGTAATAATCAAAAATGAAATGAGTTCCCCATAAACTGCTGTAATTCAGATCCTCAGAATTGTATACAAATGCGTTCCATTGATACTTGTCAGTGTCTATGCATTGAAAATAGAGTCCTTTAAATAGTGAATCATCATTGAATTCTAGATCAAATGATTGATCACCATGTTCCATTGTTCTGCTCATGTCATTATTAATAGTTCCCAAATATGGAGTTACAATTCGAATTTTCTCTGCATAAATTGAGCCAACAAATAATAATGAAATTATAAATAATACCAATACTTTTTTCACGTTTTCTACTCTCCTAATTTATATTAACGTATTAAAATGAAATTTTTTTGAATCTAAAATTCACGTCAATAAATTAAGTGAAAATTATTGAAGCTCCTGCAGATTTTTCATAAAATTGACCTACAGTTAGTACTTCTTCAACTTGGTCAACCAGATCATCTTTGGTTAGTTTGAACATATCCATTGCCAATTTACAGGCATAGATCTTTCCTCCAGCATCAGAAATCATTTCTAGAAATTCATCTACAGGTGGTATATCCAGATCTTCCATCTCTTTTTTCATCATCATTGTAGCCATGGGAGAAACACCGGGGATAGCACCCATCCAGGTTGGAAATGGAGCAGTTATTGGGAATTTCATCATTGGCATAGCTAAGTTTAATGAAGGATTTCCAACTGTAGCAACTTTTAATTTTTTAACCATTTTTTTCATTATTGCATTGAGTCCGAAGAAAGTGAAAAATATAGAAGCTTCAATCCCTTCCATTCTGGCACCATTTGCCATTATTAATGCTGGATAAACTTCATCTAATCCACCTTTTGCACATATTATCGATACTTTTTTGATCTTTCCATTTTCCATAATATTCTCCTTATTTAGATGCAGCTTTCAGGTTTTTTCAATCCAGCAATTCTGGATGATTTTTTAAGTGGTCCACCCGGGAAAAGTGTGTATAATTCTTTTGTATCAACAACACCAGATTTCTTCATTTTTCTAATTGAAGGTAAAGCTCCATTCTCTTTGTAATAATCCTGAAGGTGCTTGATGACTTCCCAATGTCGATCACTCATCTCTTCGATACCTTCTTCAGCTGCAATAACTTCTGCAATCGCTTCATTCCACTGACCAAAATCAGTAAGGAATCCTTCTTCATTAACATCTACCATGCTTCCTGCAATTTCTTTTGTTGCCATGATTCTCTCCTCTTAAGAGTCGGTTTGCTTTTGCAAACCGTCTTTATTTTTTTATATTTTCTTTCCTAATTTACTCATTTGTGTTGTAATTCCCGGCATCGGCAATCCCTTAAGAAGCATATTCCAATAAATGTATTTGAACGCAAGCTTCCCTATATGATTAATTCTAGTTTCCTTCAACAATGAAAAAGGCCCTACTAAAGGAAGAGGGAATGTTCCCTCAACTGGCTCTACATCATAATTGAAATCTATTAAGAAAGCTTTACCAAAACCTGATTCAATAAAGCAATTCGCATGTCCGTCGAATTCTTGAACTAGTTCTTTCTCATTTATAAATTTCATTATGTTCTTAGTTAAAACTTCTGCTTGGAAATGAGCTACTGATCCAGCCTTTGAACTTGGTAGGTCAGTCGCATCTCCAATTACAAAGATGTTCTCTTTCTTCTTGGATTGTAAAGTATGTTTGTGTGTAGGAACAAAATTGAGATCATCACCAAGTCCAGATCGTTCAATAACATCATCTCCCATATTTGTTGGGATGGTTACCAACAGATCATAATTTACTTTTTTCTCATCATAAGATTGAATGAAATTCTCTTGTTCATTCACAAGTTCAACATCAAAATCTGAGACCATATTTATTTTCTTATCATCTAAGAGATAACCAAGCACATTAGAGCAGTTCTGCTTTGTAAAAGCTCCTGATAATGGTGTTATGTAAGTCATTTCAACTTTTTCGCGAATCCCTTTCTTATGAAAGAACGCATCAGCCAACATGATGAATTCCAGCGGGGCAACCGGACATTTAATCGGCATTTCTGTTAGATGAACAATAAATTTTCCGCCTTCCCATGTTTTGAGTTTATCACGTAAAGCAGTTGCACCTTCAATTGTATAAAAATCAAAAACATTTTTATGCCAACCTTCATCAGCTAAACCATCAACTTCATCAGGAACGATTTTTGATCCTGTAGCAATGATCAAAATATCATATGATAGATTTGTTCCATCTTTTAGAACTACATTATTCTTATCGTGTTCTATAACTTCAATTGCTTTTTCAATGTACTCTACACTTTTTGGAATAAATTGTTTTTTAGTTTTAATCACATCTTTTTCTGTGTAAGTATCAAATGGAATAAAAAGAAAACCAGGTTGATAATAATGTGTTTTGTGCTGATCAACTACAGTAATCTTCCACTCATTTTTATTCAACTTTCTATTCAGATGATTTACCATCATAGTACCGGCAGTTCCAGCACCTAAAATTAATAATTTTTTCATTAACTCTCCATAGATTATATTTTATTATTTTGTTTTAATAGCTTCGCAAATTAATTGAATCGTGTAGTTATAAAGCTCAACGGGGTTCGTGTTCTCTGTCTCTTGAAGAAAGTAGGGAATTAGACCGGAAAGTTCTCCCCATAGGATATAAGACAGTTTATCTGAATCAGCATCCGATCTGATGCTTTTATCTTTTTTGCCGTCTTTTATGATTTGTTTGATCATCTCTCTGATCTGCAAATTTTCTTCATCTATAAATTCTAATACAGGACTCTCAAATTTGCATCCAGCTCTATGCTGTTTATAATTTGAAAATGCAAAAATATAATTGGGATATTTATCGTGGAACTCAAGAAAGGTTGATGAAAGTACTTCGATCTTGTTTAAATTAAGTGTTTTCTTGGAAGTTACTTTCTCGAATTCAGAAGTAATTACCTTAAGTCCTTTTAAAACAATAGATAAACATAACTCATTCTTACTTTGAAAATATGTATAAAGTGCACCCTTACTGAATTCGGCTTCTACTGCAATATCATCCATTGTTGCATTTTCAAATCCTTTTGACATAAACACTTTTTCTGCTGCAGAAATTATTATATTCTGCCTGAATAAGCGTTCCCTCTCTTTTCTCTCATTACTTCCCAATGCTGACTCCTATTTCTTTTATTGAATTAAAGTCAGAAAAATGACTATCAGTCAAAAAGGTCAAGAAAATAATTTGATTTTGAAACAGAAAAAGAGCAAGTGAAGTCACTTGCTCTTTATAACTGTATTTTTAAGTAATTTTTAATAACTATGCATGCTCTGTTTGGCAGAAGGCATATAATCTACACCATGCCACCCGATAAGTAACATGAAGAAACAAATCACCAAAAACCACAAAGCTATATATTGTTTTTTGGGATGTCTGTAGCGGAAATGAATATAGGTTAAATAACAGAGCCAGCTAACCAGTGCCCATGTCTCTTTCGGGTCCCAAGCCCAATATCCACCCCAAGCCTCTTTCGCCCAAAAAGCACCGAAAGAAATTCCAAAAGTTGCCATAGCAAATCCAATATATATCAATACGTCAGCCCTAATCAGAAGCGGTTTCAGTGTTGCAGTATCCTTCTTGTAATATAAGTATAAACCTTTTGCTGCGTACAGAACAGTTGATGCCAAAAGTGCATAAGCAACCATATAAATGATTACATGCGGAACGAACCAGTAACTTTGAAGTGCCGGCATCAAAGTCATATCGAAATAATCGGGATGGATCAAGTTTGTGATAAGAAATACTGATGCCATTATTTGCCCATAAATTGCGAACCAATAAGTTTTTAATTTAGTATGAATGATAAGAGTGAGTAGAGGGACAATGGTAGCATACCAAAGTCTGGTTTCACCTTTTGTTCGCAAGGGTGGACGTTCCAACAAAAGCCATAATTGTGCAATGTAAAAGCATAAAATAAGAACCGCTGAAAATGATATTATAACAGCAATATTTTTTAAATATTCTTTTTTACTGGGAATGTAATACAGTGCAGCTGCAACGAGCCAAAGGGAGATAACAGCTTTTACGATGACATCAAAACTGATATGCATTATTTACTCTCCTTTGGGAATTTTCGGATAGACCACATTAAATAAATAACACCAATAAGCAACATGCCGAACCCAACATAAACGAACTTTAACCACGGATCTCGAACAGCTTGTAGAGTGCTTATTCTGAAAGGATCAGTGCTATCTGGATTCAACAAAATATAGCGACAATCTGTTTGATACAAATACCAACTTTTGTATTTAAACGGTTTATTAACTTCAATAATTTTTTCAGTTTTCTCACCATCAGGAGTTAACATTGTCACATAAGAAGCAAATCTCTTTTTACCTGGTTGCCCGATAGTTAAAGAATTATCCCCGATATCAATATATCTTGATGGAAAGAAATACTTTAATCTCATGAGCATACGAGCCATCTCAGGAGAATGATCTCTCATGTTACCACATGTTACCCAACTCTCTTTTTCTTCGTTTGTATGTATGTTTTTGGCTTTCAAATTTGCAGCTGACATAAATGCGGGATGATCACAATCCATATCATAAGGAACAAAATCATCTTTGCGGGGAGTTGCAGATTCAAGATATTTTTCTACAGTAATTTCCCAATCTTCAAAATGGAATGTTCTACCTTCCTCTATAAATCCAGCTTCTTTTTTCAATTCGGTTTTTATAGGGAATCCTAATGAATCATAAAACATGATCTCACTTGGATAATTATCGATCTCAAAACGCTTCATCCTTAAAGAAAAGGGAAGATTTACAGTTCGCTTTATGGATTGCTGTCCAGGAAATTCTGGTGTATCCATTGCACGAAGTTTATCGAAATAGAATCCTTGATGGGTTGGTGAATCTATAAACAGATCAACGTTATATGTTTCTAAATGACCAACAGATAATGAACCGAAGAACAGAATAATAAAGAAGCCAAAATGACTGAGTAAAAAGCCGATATAACGAACCCTAAAATTCATCAGTTTCTTAAAAACAGTAAAGAAAAGAGATGTACAAACAAATAACAAACTGAATATGTAAGGCCAGCTTGAGATCATGTGAGAAAAGCCAATTTTCTTTAGTAGCAGAATATTTTCAGCTCCACCCTGCGGGATGAATCCTGCAATAGCAATAAGTATAATGTAAACAACTACCGAAGAAACAGCCATTGTAATACTTGAGAACCAATTTACTAACTTCTTTAATGGTTTAATGAAATAAACGATAGTCAGAAATGTTAAATAGATTCCAATTAAGAAGATGTTTATTGGAGCGATCGGTTTAGGGAAGCCAGTTCCATTAGTAGCAATTTCTAAAGCAAATCCAACAAGAACAAAGCCTACAATTATTATGAAAGTTGGCGCATACCCAAATGGCATGCGCCATAAATTATTTTTTTGCATATAGTTTATCTAATTTATTCCTTTATTTGTCCCAGGATTCATGTCTTTTCTTAGCTTCTTCATCCCATTTTGGAGCCATAGTTTTTAGGAAGTTCTCTTTTTCTTGTTTCAATTTTTCAGCGTTAAGCCCAATAACTTTTTGTACTTTTGCCTTTGTAGAAAGATCAGGAAGTTCAACTTCACCCAAGAATCCATGTTTAGCTAAAACTTTACTGAGTTCTAATCTGGCCTTTCCGGCTTTATCTATACAGTCAGCTAACAAGTTTGAAACTTGAAGTGGTGCATGGAAAGAAGCTCCATGACTAGCTACAGAAAAATCCCATCTCCACTGAGATTCACGAATAAGTGTTCTGATGTCTTCTAATTCAGCATCAGTTGCACCTTCTTCCATAGCAGCTTTTGTTTCAAAGTGAGCTCTTACTAATAGCTCCTCAGCTTTTACTGTAAGTTTTTTTATGGAAGCCTGTCTATCTTTAACAGCTTTTCTTAATTCTTCTTCTGGTTGTCTGTGGCAAACCTGACAAGTTTTGTCTATATAATCTAATGGACTTGTAACATGATGACTGGAATACTTCATGCCACCACGGCTTTCATAAGGCATATGACAATCTGCACAAGAAACACCTTGCATTCCATGAGGACCAAGCTGCCATAGCTCCCAGCCAGGGTGTTGTGCTTTATACATCCTTGTTTTACTAACTGCATGGATCCAGTCCTTATGTCCTGTTCCATCAGCTCCTCTTTTATTAAGATGCTGTTCCAGGGCATCTGCTGTAATACCTTCTGACCAAGGGAATACAAGATAAGGAGCACCTTTCTTTTGTCCATCTAGATGTTTATCAAAATAGTATTCTACATGACACTGAGCACATACAAGAGAACGCATTTCTTGATGAGTTGCTTCGGTGATATCCTTTCCCGTTAGGGCTTTATATCCTTCTTTAAGAGCTGGGCGAGTTATTGTTAAAGCCATTGTTTCAGGGTCATGACAATCTCCGCAACCGATAGGATTGATTATCTGTGAACCAAGGTTATCCCATTTTCCACCATCACCACGATAAAACTCAGCAACACCATCTTTACCGTCAACTGCAAGTTCTTCCATCATTCTTGGAACGTCAGGACTTTTACAAGTCCAGCAGGTAGCAGGCATAGGGCTTCCCTTTTCTTCAGTAGGAGCACCTGTCCGTAAAGTATTTCTTGTATCTTCTATTGCATGAATATGACCTCTTGGTTTGTTGTAATCTTTTGCAAAACCGTATCCGGCAAAAAGAACAGAAACATAAGGATTCTCTTCTAGAATATCTTCTATCTCTCCACCTTCCATTTTTAAGTAAGTTTCATGCTGCTCGGGATATGATTCTCCCCAAACCTCATTTCTTGTTTCCCACTCACCTAAATCTACAATTGCTTTCTTCATGATCACAGCTTCTGTACGTCTTTCCATTATAGAATTAGCTAGTAACCCCATGAAGAATACGATCACTAAAGTGAAAATAAATAAAATCCAGCTTCCGGATTTTCCTTTAAACATAGCTTCCTCCCGCTTTGTTGACTATTTCTTTTCTATTATTTTTTTTAACCACGTTGGTGTTGCGCTATCAATATAAGGCACTTCAGCATTGGGAACAGAAGCCAGGCTTCGTTCTCTTCCGTGAGGAGTAAATCGGTGGCAATCCCAACACTTCTTATTATCTACGCCCTGTAACATATTAGCATTTTGAGCTACAACATCACTATGGCAATGTATACAGTTTTCTTGAACAACAACTTCACCTGCTTTCTTTATCATAATTGCTTCAGGTTCTGTTCGTGTAAGGAAAATTGCGGAATGACGCATTCCATCCATAGCCTTGAAGTAGAGTTTATGTGCAAAATTATCATGCGGCAAATGACAATCAATACAATTTGCAACTTTTTGATGTGAACTACGAGACCAACTTGCATATTGTGTATCCATCACATGACAATTCATGCATGTTTCAGGTTCATTAGATGCGTAGGATGCAAAATTGAAAACATATAAAATGAAAAATCCAAACCCGAAAATTATTCCGGCAAGAATTGGTAAAATTATCTTTTTTCTATCCATATTGTTCCCTCATTTAATTGAGACACCTATCTCATTAACCAGAAGCAGGTGTCAAGAAATTGATAATTTTTATTTAATATAGTGAACTTTACACACCTGAAATTTTTCTCTTTACAGTTTAGATTCAATAAAAACATTTGAGCAAAAAATAGGCTCTCATCATAATTTGAGAGTATGAATATATTTAGGAGTTTGGGTATGGAAATATCTAATAGAAAAACGGAGATTTCTGAGTATGAAAGTTAAAAAGTTGCATCAAGGTTATGATATAAAATTAGTTGGTGAAACCGTAAGAACTATCGAGGCTACTCCATTCCCCAAAAAAGTTGCTGTCAAACCAACTGATTTTGAAGGATTGAAGCCAAAATTACTTATTAAGACTGGTGATGAAGTAAAAGTTGGAACACCATTAGTATTTCATAAAACTAACGAGCAAATAAAAATTATATCTCACGTAAGTGGAAAGATCTCAGAAATAATTCGTGGAGAAAGAAGAGTTATTGAAGCTATTGTTATTGAACCTGATGAAAAGCAGGTTCATGATGATTTGAAGATTGACTCAAATAATCTTACAAAAGAATCAATAATTGAAGCGCTTCTCAATTCAGGATTATTTTTAAACTTTATTCAACGACCTTTCAATAAAATTGCAAATCCATCAGATATTCCGCGTGATATTTTTATTTCAGCAATGGACACAGCACCTTTAGCTGCAGAAGCGGCCTTAATATTACAAGGAAATGAGAA
The DNA here is from genome assembly GCA_018654125.1 of Candidatus Cloacimonadota bacterium. Next base: position 2,694 of record JABIME010000355.1, on the reverse strand, counting down.
TTCCTTTCAAAAAGGTTTAGATATTCTTTCACAATTAACTTCAGGAAAAGTAAGATTATCTTTTAAACCTGAAGATAATGTTTTTGTAGATTTTAAGAACTGCGAATTACACAATTTCAGTGGCAAGCATCCTGCAGGTAATGTTGGAGTTCATATACATCACATTTCACCAATTAAAAATGCACATGATAATGTTTGGAGCTGTTCTGTTCAGGCAGTTATTCAAATTGGTAAATTATTTGAAACCGGTAAAATTAAACCGGAAATTATTGTAAAAGTAGCTGGAAGTGCAGTTGAAAAGAGATATTACTATAAAACAGTAATTGGTGCAGAAGTTTCTTCTTTCCTAGGAAAAGTAGATGAGGATTCCAGAATAATTTCGGGAGATGTGCTCACGGGAAAGAAAATCGAACTAGAAGGGTTTGTTGGCTTCAAAGATAACCTGATCACAGTGATCCCGGAAGCAACAGAACCTGAATTTTTGGGATGGCTAAGCCCAGGATTTTCCAAACGAAGCTGGTGGAAGACTTTTGTAGCGGCTATTATTACACCAAAGAAAAAATACAAAGCAGATACAAATATTGGTGGTGGTAACCGCTCACTAGTTATCAACAGCATTTACGAAGAAGTTGTTCCAATGGATATTTTGCCGAGTTACCTTATTAAAAGCATTTTAGCAGAAGATATTGAGGAAATGGAAGCATTGGGGATTTATGAAGTTGCTGAAGAAGATTTTGCATTATGTGAATACATTTGTCCTTCCAAAACGGAATTTCAACAGATCATTCGAAAAGGTTTAGATCTAATAGAAAAAGAAGGTTAATAATATATGAAATTTTTGTATGATTTTATTCAAAAATTCGGTCCGCTTTTCAAAAAAGGCGGGAAGTTAGAGAAATTATATCCGATCTACGAAATGGGTGAAGGATTTATGTTCGTGCTTCCATACAGAACGAAAACCGGTGCTCATATTCGAGATGCGATAGATATGAAAAGATTTATGATAACAGTTTATGCAGCATTGATCCCAGCATTTATTTTTGGGATTTTCAATGCCGGTTATCAGCATTTTTTGTCAGTTGGAATTATTGCTTCTGTTTGGGATATGATACTGAAAGGTGCAATAATTGTTATTCCGATTTACTTAATAGTTCTTGTAACAGGAGGGGTTTGGGAAGTGCTTTTTGCTGTAATTCGAAAGCATGAAATTAATGAAGGGTTTTTGATAACCAGTTTCCTTATTCCTCTAATTGTTCCTCCAACAATTCCCTGGTGGCAATTGGTAACAGCAACAACTTTTGGAATTGTAATTGGAAAAGAGATCTTTGGTGGCGTTGGAATGAATATTTTCAATCCTGCACTTGTTGCCAGAGCGTTCCTGTTTTTTGCCTTTCCAAAGGCAATGTCAGGAAATTCTGTTTGGACAGTATTTGGTGAGAAAGTGGTCGATACTTACACTTCAGCTACACCACTTGCAGTTATCTCTGATACTGTTTCCGGTTCTGGAGGAGTTATTGAGGTATTAGCAGATAAAGGTTATACATTATGGAATATGTTTCTGGGGATTATCCCAGGAAGTATTGGTGAAACTTCCACATTGATGATTCTATTAGGACTATTTATTTTACTTCTAACAAAAACAGCGAGTTGGAGAATTGTGCTTTCCATCTTTGTTGGAGGATTTGCCATGAGTACACTTCTAAATCAGTTTGCTCCAGATCCAACACATATTTTTGCTCTTCCTGCACATTATCATTTTGTGATGGGTGGATTTGCTTTTGGTGCAGTATTTATGGCAACCGATCCTGTATCATCTTGCGGAACTAACAAAGGTAAATATGTTTTTGGATTTCTCATTGGAGTTCTGGCAATCTTGGTAAGAACCTTAAATCCAGCCTATCCTGAGGGAATGATGCTAGCAATTTTGTTAATGAATACATTTGCACCGCTGATTGATCATTTCGTTGTGCAGGCAAATAAAAAGAGGAGGTTGAAATATGCGTCGCAGTAACCTCTATACTTTCTTCTTCATCACAGTTGTAACTATAATTTGCGCAGGACTTCTATCGACTGCTGCTTATTTACTTAAAGAAAAACAGCAGGTAAACGTAGAAGTTGATATGAAGAAAAATATCTTAAAAGCAGTAAAATTAATTGGAAATGAAAAGATCTCACAGCAGGAAGTTCTTGATTCATATAATAACAATATAGAGAGTTATGTTGTTGATAATTTGGGTGAAATAATTGAATTATCAGATGGAATTTCAGTTGAGGATATCGATCCTGAAAAAGAAGATACAAAACCATTAAATGAAAGGATGTATCCGATATATGTAAAAAGGGAAGGATCAAAAATCTCTGCTTACTGCATTCCGATAATTGGAAAAGGATTGTGGAGCACAATGTATGGCTATTTAGCTTTAGAACCAAATTTAAACACAATTATGGGAATTACTTTTTATAAACAAGGAGAAACTCCAGGACTCGGTTCGGAAGTTGAGTCAGAGGGATTCCAAAGTAAATTTGTAGGAAAAGAGGTCTGGAAGAGTGATGATCTTGTTTCAATAAAAATCTTAAAATTGGAACCCGCATCAGATTCACCAAACATAAAACATGAAATTGCCGGGATTTCCGGAGCTACAAAAACTTGTGAAGGCGTGATGGACCTTCTACTGAAAGACCTTTTGAAGTACG